>JANPFJ010000474.1:0-7825 GCA_031423355.1 Gemmatimonadaceae bacterium
TCCGCGCGGGCACAGGTGCGGGCCGTTCTGGTGGCGGCCCGCCGCAATGCCGCAGGTACCACGCAGAGCGTGCATCGTGCGCACTGGCTCGATCTCGCAGATCGGGCGCAGGCTATCCTCGAGCCTCGCCGGTAGTCGGGAGGCAGACGCGATGGTCCGTGCGACGCGCGTCCCGTCTTAACTGCCGCTGCACGACACCCCCCCGCGCAGACGTCCTTCCAGTCGGAATCTCGGCACGTTCCAGCTCCGCCAGTCCTTACGGTCAGCAACCAGCCGCATTCGCCACGCGTCGCGCAACTCAGTGGCGATCTTTTCACAGTCCGCCAGTGTCAGCCGGTGCGCCCCCCGCAGCAACTCAGGCAGCGCATCGGCTGAGAGCTGCGCATGATACTTTGCATCGAACGCCATCCCGCGCGCCGCGCGACTCAGGTTCACATTGACCACGCGCGCTTCGGGATTGACCAGATTCAGGACCACCACCCAGCCAATGGTGCAACCCAACGTCACCGGTGCGAATCGCTCGGGGCGTCCGCGCAAGGTGGTCGCGGCAAATGCAACCAGAGCCGCCAGCACCCAGACCACCGCCGCGCTGGCGAGTGCACGGTCGATGCTGAGCCCGAACTCGCCGACATAGAGCCAGATGCGTACAGCGGCAGAGACGAGCAGTGTTGCCACCAGAACCAGCAACATCGCTCCCGCCACCCGATACCGACGACGACCAGCTGCATCGTCGGTCGCCAGGAGCCATTCGGCGATCACGAGCGTACCGAGCACCACCCCCGCCGCCATGATCAGCTGGAAGAACCCGTCACGCGCGTAGTTGGCGACCGTGAGTCCTTCAGTGACGCGGAGGAACTCCGCTCCGCCGAACAATACCCGCGCCTGCGTTGCGACGAACAACACCAGCAGGGCGATCAAGGCATAGAGTGCCACCGCCACCGTTGGAAACGGAAGCCCGGGCCTCCGGACCATGAACAACGATGCGCCCGCGGCATCGCCGGACGCCGCGCGCAGCCAGCCCGCCGCCATGTGTGCGAGAACGATCGCGACGAGCAGATGTCTGAGACCGTCGATGGCCATCGTTGACAGCAGTCGCTCCAGCATCCCGCTGAACACCTGATCGGACGAGGCGAGCAGGGCCGCCACGATTGCGAACGGTGGCACGGCCAGCACACAGCCGATCACGAGAGAGCGGCGACGGCTCTGTGCCGTGGGTTCCGTCGAGAACGGTGGTCCACTCGCTCGCAGCATGCTTGCGGCCCCGCCCGCGGTATTGAGCGCTGCCAGAAACCCGGCGCGTCCCGCCTCGACGATCGACAGCTCCGCGATCCGTCGGCCACTGCCGTGCCAGATGGTCAGCGCACCGATGCAGAGCAGCGAGAGCATGTCGATGGAGTAGAGCATCGGGGCATCGCGCCAGACGAGGCCGAACGGGGCGAGTGCCGTGCCGGCAAGCAGCAGGCCGCGCTCACCCGAGGGCCGCGGACCGAGCGTCGCCGCGCCGAGACAGATCGCCGCGATCCAGACTGCAAAGCCGAGCCGCCACATCCCGCCGCGCAGCAGATAGTCGCCTGCCACACCGACCAGCGCCGCGAACGCGAGCACCTTCCATGCCGGTGGTCGTGTCACGCACTTGCCCGCTGCGAGACGTTGCCGAAGCGGCGATCACGTCGTGCAAAATCCTCGAACGCCTCATCGAGAATCGCCGCGCTGATGTCGGGCCACAGCACATCGTGAAAGAACAACTCGGCATACGCGCATTCCCACAACAGGAAGTCGGACAGCCGTCGCTCACCGCCCGTGCGGAGCAGCAGGTCCACCGACGGCAGCAACTCCGATCCGTCGTGTGCATCGAGTGTGCCCTGCCCCGCCTGCGTGCGCTGGATGGCGTCGCGGCTCGAGTAGTCGATCGCAATGCGCAGGTGCATTACCTGGCCATGAACGGTCTTCTTTTCCGCGTCGGTGATGGCGCGACGCAAGGCCAGCGGCAGGCGTCCGCGCCTTCCGATCACGGAGAGTCGAATGCCGTTGCGCGCCAGTTCGTCCGCTTCCGAGCGGAAGTGCGAGGTGAAGAGCGAGAGCAGTGTGTTGACCTCGATCTTCGGTCGGCTCCAGTTGTCGCTCGAGAAGGCATAGAGCGTCAGCTGTTCGACACCGGACCGGGCACAATGCGCGATCACTTCACGCATGGCGCGCGCACCGGCCAGGTGGCCCATCGACCGGGGCTGACCGCGGCGTTCGGCCCAGCGTCCATTGCCATCCATGATGACGGCGAGATGCGGCGGAATACGTAGAGTACTTTGCTTCATAAAGTCTGGCTCCAAAAGAACGACGCCCCGCGGCGCCACGTGGACAGAGACCATCATCACCACCCGATCAGCCGCGCTCCCCCACCCGACGGATCAACGCTTCCATGTGTAACAGGTACCGCTCCAGTGCCGCCCGTCCGCTGGCCGAGAGTCGATACTCGGTGCGCGGGATGCGGCCGTCGTAGCCCTTCCTGCAGAGCACGTACTTCGCTTCTTCGAGCTTGCGGGCGTGGACCGAGAGGTTGCCGTCGGTGGTGTCGAGCAGCGCCTTCAGTTCGTTGAACGTGAGCTTGTCGTGCACGGCCAGCGCGCTGACGATCGCGAGCCGCACACGCTCGTGAATCAGGCGATCGAGTGCCAGCGGCGAGCGGTCGTCGCCGGCCACGACTACCAGCGTGGCCGCCTCGACGGGTGCCGACGCGGTTGGTCGGGCGGCAGCCTTTCTCGCGGCGGCTGTGGGACGCTTAGCCACCGTGCCTCCGTGCAATCCAGAGGCCGAACGCGATCTGCCAGACGCCGAAGCCAAGTGCCAGCATCACGTTGGCGCGCACCCCAGGCACTACCAGCGCGACACCGCCCAGCGCCATCAATCCGGCGCCCATCAGCGGCACGGCGCGCACCGAGAAGGTGCCCGCCGTCATGATGCTGACGCCGTAGAGCAGCAACCAGAGGCCCGGCAGCACCGGCGGGACGACGCTGGACGGGAGCCAGATGTCGGTTGGGTCGAGCAGTGCAAAGGTGAGCGCTGCACCAGCCAGCATCGCCGGCCAGAAGCCGAAGAGGAACTTCCGGGCAGGCAGGCTGAGCACTGGTGAGCCGTTGACGCGGACTCGTCGCTTCATCTTGCGCCAGGTCATCCAGCCGCCGAAGAGTGCTGCGACGCAGGCTTCGGCCACCCAGACGGCGATCCACCGGCCAGCGCTGGTTTGAGCGCGAGCGACGACGGACGCCGCGATCGCGCTGAGGCCGATCCCGACGAGTCCCCACCCCGGGACATCGGTAAACGAGGAGGCCCCTTCCATCGTCTGACGGATGAAGGAGAGGTCCTGCATTGCCCGGTCGTGGAGTGCGGGCGGCGCAGATCGCGTCTCGGACTGTCGCAGCGGGGAGGCCATGAGCGCAATACTGGAGGCCAACTGCCCCGTTGTCAAGTACTTTGCACAACAAAGTGGGCCAGATGCGTGTCATCACTGAGGTCCGGGCGATCGGCCACACACTGCAGGATGCTGCTCCGTCGGAGCGCCCCCGGCGATCGCGAGCAGGCCCGCGTGCTGCTCGCCGAGCGCGATTCCGGCGTTGTGCGCCATCTGAATGCAGCGGTCGCCCGGGGAGGCGGAAGCCATACGGGTGTCCCTCGATGGCTGAGGTCGTCGCATGGCTCACAACCGCCATCGCCGGGCGCTACTCCATCGGGCGCTACTCCATCGGGCGCTTCACCACGTGATGCTCGTTGCTCGCACCAAGCCTTCGCTGTATGCTTTGCAGATGAAGAGTCCGGCAATTGCACCAGTCGACGCGACCGATTCTGCGCTTTCGACGTTGCTGGCATCGGCGGCCGAGCTGGTCGCGCAGTTTCCGGAATGTTTCTGGTTCTGGCGTCCGGATGTGCGTCTCGCCTCTGCTGATGACGGGCGCGTCGTGGTGCAGAACCTTCGGAAGTACGGGAACCGACGGGCGTGGACGGCCGCTCAGCAGCTCGACCAATGCCTCTCAGCGAATTTCAGAAATCCGTCCTGACGGTTCTCGCGAAGAATCGATCGCCCGAGAGTCACTTCGCGGGCGGTATCATTGCCAATGCGACCGAGTCATCGCCGCGCTATTCGTGCGATTTCGACATTTTTCACGACATCGCCGGTGAAGTGGTGCGCGCCAGCGAAGCAGACATCGAGAGTCTGCGTCGTGCGCACTTCGACATCGAGCCGGAGCCCCGATTCGATGAATGGACGCGCACGGAAACACGCGACTACATCGACATTCTGGAATTGCACCGGCAATTCCCGCTCGCGGCAATCTGCTGGGCCTCGTGTGGCAAGGATCCGGGTTTCACGCCGCTCTCGCTGCTGTCGATGATGCGCCGTTTCGCCCGGGTAAGCCCCACTGAGCTGGAGAAGATTCAAGCGCGCTCCCTGGACCCGGTCATCCTGAAGAACACATGGATCCGCATCAGCGACGAGGCAGAGCGGCAGATGACGACGATTGCCGATCGACAGCCGACCGTGCCGATCGGCGTGGCCTTCATCGATGCCGCTGGCGTCCCTCGCTGGATTGGTGCCGACGCGTCGTGGCGCGTGCATGCGCCGAGCGTGCGTGGTTGCTGGCCACAGGTCTACGAACTGGACGCCCGTGACCAATAGCGACAGGGCGTTCGAGAAGCTCACCATCGCGCTGGCCGACCGGTACCGCATCGAGCGCGAGCTCGGCGCCGGCGGCATGGCCACCGTGTACCTCGCGACCGATGTGAAGCACGATCGCAAGGTCGCCCTCAAGTTGCTCAAGCCCGAACTCGCGGCGGTGTTGGGCGCCGAGCGGTTCGTGCAGGAGATCAAGACCACCGCGGCGCTGCAGCATCCGCACATTCTGCCGTTATTCGACAGCGGCGCGGCGGATGGATTCCTGTTTTATGTCATGCCATTCATCGACGGCGAAACGCTGCGCGCGAAACTCGATCGCGAAACGCAACTCGGTGTCGATGATGCGGTGCGCATCGCGCGCGAAGTGCTGGACGCGCTGCACTACGCGCACGAGCACGGTATCGTGCATCGCGACATCAAGCCGGAGAACATCCTGCTGCAGGGTGGTCACGCGCTGGTGGCGGACTTCGGGATTGCGCTCGCCGTGCAGCAGGCCGGAGGCGAGCGCTTGACGCAGACGGGGATCAGCCTCGGGACGCCGCACTACATGAGCCCCGAGCAGACGATGGGCGAACAGGAGGTCACGGCCCGTAGTGATGTGTACGCCCTCGGCTGCGTGCTATATGAGCTGCTCATCGGAGAGCCTCCGTTCACGGGTCCGACGCCCCAGGCCATCGTTGCAAGAGTGATGACCAGCGAACCAGCGCCGTTGACGCTCGAACGCAAGATGATTCCCCCGCATGTCGAGGCCGCCGTACTTCAAGCGCTGCAAAGGATACCGGCGGACCGCTTCGCCAGTGCGGCGGAGTTCGCGGCGGCCCTGCGCAATCCGATGTTTCACTCCACTATCCCGGCCTCGCGGACAATCAACGTGCGGCGGCCTGCGGTCAGATGGATCCCGTGGGCGCTGTTGACGGTGGCGTTGGGCTTCATCTCGTTCGATCGGTTGCGGTCGAACGCTGCGCCGGCGGCCGTGCCCGCACCGGTGTTCCGTCTCAACATCGTGTTGCCCGACAGCGCGGAATGGGCGGGGGACGTGTTTTCAACTCCGGCACTCTCGCCGGACGGTACCATGCTGGTGTACAATGGCCGGGACTCGAGTTCGGTGCGACGGCTCTACCTGCGCGAGATGGATAAGTCCGTGCCGATCCCGATTCCGGGAAGCGAAAACGGATCCCTGCCAATGTTTTCCCCGGACGGTCGCCAGCTGGCATTCTCGCTGGGCGCCCGGATAATGAGAGTGGCCGTCGCGGGTGGAGTGCCGGAGACGATTTGCGAATCCGGAGGGCTATCCCGAGCGACGTGGCTGGAAAGCAATGCGATTGTTTTCGCCAGTCGCACGGGACTCATGCTGTGTGCGCCGAACGGACAGGTAACCACGTTGCTCAAGAGCGCTCCCGCTGAGCGGATTGACTATCCGCATGGCCTTCCGGACGACCGCGGAGTGCTCTTCGGAGTTCGCGGAGACACCGCGAGCAGGCTGATGGTGATTGATCCGCGGACCCGTGCCGTCAAGCCGCTGGACATCCTTGGTAGCGACCCGCGATACGTCGCGACCGGTCATGTCGTTTATGTAAGTCAGGAAGGACGTCTTCGCGCGGTGCCATTCGACTTGGCATCTCTCGCCGTTGTGGGAGAGCCCGTAGCCATCGACGAGCCGGTGCGTGTTGAAATTGGTGGAGCCACCATGGCGCTGTCACGAAATGGCACGCTGATCATTCCTGGAATCGGGTCGCAGGCACTCGTTATTGTAGATCGGTCTGGTCGATTCGAGCGACTCCATCCAAAGCTTGGAGACTTCGGAGATCCGCAACTTTCGCCAGATGGTCGGCGCCTCGCGGTTCGGCTGGGCAACAGCATCTGGCTGTTGGACAGGCCGCAGCAGACTTTGACCCGCTTGTCGTTCGACAGCGCGGCAAGCCGCCCCGTGTGGAGCGTGGATGGACATCGCGTTGCCTATACCAGACAGATTGGCCGCCACGTGGATGTCCGTACGATCAACCCAGACGGTAGCATGAAGGCGGAGTCCTTGCTCGCCCTGCCCACGCTGGAGATCTGGGAGGTACTGTTTGCGCCGGATGGTCGATCGATATTGGTGCGTACAGTTGGTGGTCCTGGCAGACGCGATGTGTGGATGTCATCGCTCGACGCCCCGTCGGAATTGACGCCGCTTCTGGTGACGCCGGCGAACGAAGTCGCACCGGCGCTTTCGCCCGACGGTCATTGGCTGGCATACGTGTCGGACGAGTCAGGTCGCGACGAGGTCTACGTTCGTTCATTCCCCGGCATGAACGGGCGCTATCAGGTGTCTCGCGACGGCGGCGCCGAGCCGGTGTGGTCCCCTCGTGGTGACGAGTTGTTCTACCGAAGCGGACCAGTGATGCTGGTCGCCGAGATCCGCGCCGCGTCCGGATTTGACATCGTGCGTCGCACACCCCTTTTCTCGGACGGCGGCTTTCTCTCGGACGGGACACACGCGGTGTACAGCGTCACACCAGATGGAAGTCACTTTGTCATGGTAAGGCGTACGCAAGCCGGAAGCTACATGACCATCACTTTGAACCGGTTCACCAACCTGCAGGAGAGGGGGTCGGCGGCGCGCCGCTGAGGCATCGTTGCGATGACAGCTGCCGTCCTTTTTCGCAGGCGCCAGCACCAAAGTCGCCCGTCTGAGATCAAAAAGAAATCGACGTGACGAGAGTCAAGCTGGACCTATTTGCGGGGAATGGCGCCTTCCAGTTCCGTCGTGTGCTCCGTGAAGACGCGATTCCGGGTACCGACGAACTCGCACTGATCCCTGCCATCAACGTTGATCGCGATGAACTTCTTTCGGCGCTCGAGCGGAATGGGCCCGGGACCGCGATCGCGCTGCATCGGGGCGCGCTTCTCCCGGCGTTTGGCGTGCCTGCCGGAGCATCGTTGGAGGCATGGGCGCGGATCGAGCGCGAGCGTTTGCAAGCGGGATTCGTGCGCGGGCCACGACACACAGGTCCCGTCAGGCCGGAACCCGCCATCGGCAGCGTGCCGTCAGTGCCGCGTCGGTCATTCGCGCTCCTGGACCGAGAGCGCCGAGCATGCGCCCGACACGGCACGGACCGTCACCATCCCGGCGCACGACGAGATGTTTCGAGGAACCATCCGCGAGGCGCCGGCCTCACGATGCTT
>JANPFJ010000475.1:0-1105 GCA_031423355.1 Gemmatimonadaceae bacterium
CGCCAAAGAATGCAGACGGGACAGAGAAAGCACAATCAACCCGCATCGCGAGAGAATCGGTCTCGAACGGCCAGACGGTCACTGGCGCCACCATTGTACCGCCGATAACGTTTTTGTATGAAGAAGTCGGCCAGCATCAAACTGGTGTTCGTCAACACGATTGTCCTTGGCGTGTCTGGCTGCGATTCGGCACCGCCGCCGGTCGACCCGTGCAACGCCAGCACCTTCAACCAGGCGGCGTGTGAAGTAGCGGTCCAGAACCGGGGATACCACTACCATGGCAGTTGGATCCCCATGGTGTACCCCAATCCGTTTCTGTTCTACTACGGCGGGTACTCACGTCTCCTCACCTCCGGTCGGCCGGTGTACGGTGCACCACAGAGCGTGTACGAACGCAGCTATCGTTCGCTTGACGCACGCGCACAGAGCTACGCCGGGGCAGTCGCACCTCGCGGGACATCACTGTCGCCATCCCGCATGTCGTCCATCCTGCAGCGTCCGGCATCCATTGCCCGCGCGCGCGGCGGCTCGACCGTACGCCGCGGTGGCTTTGGATCCATTGGCGCCGGACGCACCTCGCTGGGTGGATAGCGCCATGCGATGCACGATTGCGGCGATTGTGCTGCTGGCGGGCCTCGCCTGCACGAGTCAGGAAGAGCAGCAACGGCGTCGGGAGGCCGCGATGATTGAACAGGCGAAGCTGGACGCCGCCGCCGAGGCAGAATTCGCGACAGACTCAGTCGCGCTCGCCGCATCCATTACGGTCGATACCATCGCCGAACTGCAGGCGATGCCCCAGAACGGCATCGACGAGAACGGCAACGCATTCACGTACAGCAGCCACGCCGCGATCGCGCGCAGCGGGGCGCGATGTCTCTTGCAACTCCCTCGCTACAACGAGTTGACGGTGGGTGACACCCTGTCCTGTCAGTGGGAACCACGAAAGTGAAACGTATGGCACATGCGGTTCGCGCCGACTGGCAGAAGAAAGTCGAGAGTCTCGGGCTGGCGTGGCACTCCGCCAAGGGTGCGTACTGGAATGAGTCGGCGTACTACTCGTTCACAATGGATGAAGTGCTCAAGCTCGAGCATGCCACCAACACGC
>JANPFJ010000476.1:0-2986 GCA_031423355.1 Gemmatimonadaceae bacterium
CTCAGCCAGACGACGTCGAAGGGCAAAGTCCTGCGGCGAATAGTCGACGGCGGCTTGCAGTTCGGCCCGACGCGAGGTTGCGAAGACGTTCGCCTCAGCCGCAACCGCTGCCGTGGTTTCGATCGAGGCCGCGAGGAGATCTTGCGCGGACTCGGGGATGTCGGTTGGGGCATCCGTCGCGTCGGCGGCAGTATCCGCGGATTGCTCGTCCTCGGCCTGTTGGCCGTCGTCCAATAACTTGACTGCATCGACCGCGAACGCTGGCGTGACCGACGGACCGAAGTCGCGGTCACCACCCTCCGACGTCGATTCGTCATCGTGTTCTTCGACGAGGTCCGTATGCGGTTCGAAGGCGAGAGGCGCTCCTGCCGTCTCTTCCGCTGTCTCTTCCGCTGTCTCTTCCGCCGTCTCTTCCGCCGTCTCTTCCCCCGCTGCTGGCGCACTGGCCATCGCCAGGTCCATGAACTCATCGTCCACGGCCAGCGGTGGAAGTTCTCCGGGGAGGATGAAGTTATGCGGGTCGAAACGAACCGGTGGCCGACGCAACGCGAAATCGGGGTCCGCCTCGGCTCGCGCAGCCGCCAAGGCGCCCGCTTCGATGGCCTCCTCAATTTCCGGGATGCGCGAGACGTCGATGGGCGTCAGCGAACCAACCGGCGTTGACCCATACGCGGGTGTGCCCGGGCGGCCACCGGTCACGATAATCGCGTTGCGATCATCGGCTACATGCTCGAAGTCCTCGACGACGAGATCTGGCAGCGCGTCATTTGGGAGCTCACTGATCGTGAGGAACTCCAAGGGCGGACGATCCTGGTCGGTCGCAAGGTCCATCGACCCGAGATCGGACGCAAAACTCAGATCGTCGGCGTCGGTCGGCGTGAGCCACGTGAGGGTGTCGATGCCGTCGCCCTGAAGCGCGGCGTGATCAGCCATCGCGTCATTGGCGATCGCCTCTTGCTCGACCAAGAACTCCAAGGCCGCAGACGACCCGGAGTCGCCTTCTGTCCCTTCACGTGGGTCAGTTGGGGCAACGTCGTCCAGGAACGGGAGGTCGCTTTCTGCGACCGCATCGCCCAGCGCTGGGGGGGCATCGGCGGACGAGTCTTCTGGATCGTTCGACTGCCGTCCCGCTTCCGGAAGCAGCACATCTTCGAAGACCACGCCTTCGAGCGTCTCGACCGTGACCTCAGGTTCGGGATCGAGGATCGACTCGAAGATCGGTTGGGACTCATCGCTGGTCAACTCCTCTTCAGACTCCGCATCGGACTCCGCATCGGACTCCGTTGTCGCCGGAGTCTCGGCGTCCTCGAACGCCGTGTCTTCCACCAGGTCGTCGGGAGCTTCCACGAAGCGATCGACCACGGCGTCGATCTCGCGCGCAGTGTCGTCGCTCGCCTCAGTCGGCGTCGGGAGCGGATCTTCGGGTGGCGTCTCTGCGACGGCCTTGATGACGCCCGGAGGCGTCACGGCGCCGGGGCGCGACGGATCGAACAGCAGGAATGCGTCGGTCGGCGCCGGAGAGGCCTTCGGTGCACCCGGCGGCGCCTTGACGAACTTGCCGTCTACCTTCGCCTCTGCCCTCGCCATTTCGGGCGTGACGCCAACACGAATTCTCGGTGCCAACGGTGGCGTGTGCCGGCGGACCGCGTGCGGGTCGTCGGTGTCCAAAAAGACGAGCTCAGACGACTTGTTGATGCGATTCGGAAAGGCCGGGTCCACCACCTGCGCCGCGGGGATGAACGGCGTCTTACGGCGATCGAGCACGATGCCCGCGCGCTCCGCATGTTCCTCGACGAGGCGCCGGACTTCAACGAGCTCGGGCATCAGGTTGGCGATTTCGGCGAGGGCGCGCATACCCTCGTCGACGCGGCCTTCTTGCTGCATCCGCGTAGCATACTCGAGGAAGTTGCGCGTGGCATCACCGCGCAGCCCCTTCTTCGCGCAGATTCGGCCCAGCGTGAAGTAGACCTTCGCACGTCCGGGAGAACTGCGCAGGATCTTGTTGCACAACGCGATCGCGTTGTTGAACAGGCCGGAGCTGGCGTAGTGCTCGACGGCCCGCTCGTAATACGTCACGGCATCGGCTACTCGACCCTGTCGGAGCGTCAAATCCCCAACTTTGTTGAGAAGGGCGACATCCACCTCTTCGCCACCTTCCTCGCTTTCGTCAATCGCCTTGATGTACGAGGCAATCGCGCGATCGATCTGCTTCAGCTGCTCGAATTCAGCCGCCTTCTTCCGGTGTTTCGCGGCGTTGGACATGCGTTCGAGCCTGACTCCGTGAGCGGGTCCTAGCAAGCTGAGTGGGGCGCACTATGCGCAAATCGTGATGCCGACGGCCAGCGAGAAACGAGCGTTCCCTCCCAATCACCCGATGGGATGACAGACGCGCCCACGAGCCCACGCTACTCGGCAAAGACGCTCGCCGAACCAATAAGGCAACGCTCGGAAGTCGTCCACGGCATGGACAGCGACGTCGGCGAAGAAGCCTGGTGAGAGCTGCCCGGTGTGCTCGGCGAGGCCTAGGGCTGCGGCCCCGTTGACCGTGGCCGCGATCCACGCTTCAGAGGCCGACAGCCGGAGTTGACTCACGGCGAGGGTCAGGACCAGCGGAAAGGCCTGCAGCGGTGACGTGCCCGGGTTGAAGTCACTTGCCAGCGCGATCGCGGCACCCGACTCAATCAGGGCGCGGGCCGGCGCTTGTCGCCCGGTTCCGAGAAACAGCATGGTGGCGGGCAGCAGCGTGGCGACCGTATTGGAGGCGGCCAAGGCGCTTATGCCCTCCGGCGAGATCGCCGCAAGATGATCGACACTGACCGCGCCGAGTTCGACGCCCAGCGCGGCGCCACCACCGTCGTGAAGCTCATCGGCGTGTAACTTCGTAGCCAACCCCAAGGCCGCCGCCGCCAGGAGGAGCTGTCGAGTCTCGGCGAGCGTAAAGACACCCGGCTCGCAAAAAACATCGGCGAAGCGCGCCAGTTGTTCT
>JANPFJ010000477.1:0-1674 GCA_031423355.1 Gemmatimonadaceae bacterium
CTTTCGACTGCAATAGCTCTTCCGCAGCTCGTCTTTCACTCCGTACTCCTGGAGCCGGTCCGATGCGTGCATCCGCTGTCGTCGCTGTGATTTCGCTTGTTGGTTGTGCGCTTGGTGCGCAGACCCCCACGCCCGACGCGCAGCAGATCGCGGCCGCCGTGCTGCCGCTGCCGGCCTCGTTGCGTGAGGGCGCTGGTGTCATGGGGTATCGCCCCGGAGGGCAGAAGCTCGAGGTGCTGCGCCCCGCGCGGAACGGGATGCAGTGCCTCGCCGATGATCCGTCTGACGACCGATTCCATGTCGCCTGTTACGCCACCACCATGGAACCCTTCATGGCGCGCGGCCGCGAGCTCCGCGCCGCCGGCACGACTGGCACACAGGTCGACACGGTGCGCTTCGCCGAAATCCGTCGAGGGAAACTGCGCATGCCCACCGCACCGGCCGCACTGTACTCACTGACCGGACCGAAGGGAGATTTCGATGCGGCGACCGGTACTGCACCAAAGTCCAAGGCGCTCTTCGTGATGTACATGCCGAACGCCACCAGTGCGACAACCGGGTTGCCGTCGGTTCCGGGCAAGGGACCCTGGATCATGAACGCGGGCACGCCGCGCGCGCACCTGATGCTGACGCCGGACATGTAGCCCGACCGCCGCGCGCTGCCGGCCGCCCAGCCCGACGCGGCCGCGCGCGGCCCTCGCTCAGGCGCCTGCGCATCGCACCGCGCCACCCCCGACCGCCGAGTGCCTTCGTGACCCGATCATCTGAATTGCCCCGCCGCGCCGTGGTGCGGCTGGCCACGGGCGTGTTGGCCGCGCTCAGTTGTGCCGCCGGCGCGCTGCACGGGCAGCCGGTTGCCAGGAAACCGTTCCCCGCTGACCCGATGGCGTCGGTGCCGGTGCTCACCCCGATGGTCTCGGCGCGCGGCAGCGAGCTCGCGGGCATCGTGCAGCGATATGCGCTCGATGTCAGCACGCTGGGTCGCCGCTATGACGCCTACGATTCGCCCGACCAGCGCGCGCGCATGCGTGGCTTCTACGGCGCCTGGCGCACACGCCTGCGCGCGCTGGACTTCGATCGGCTCAGCCAGGAAGGGAAGATCGACTACGTGCTGCTCGAGAATCACCTGCGGTACGAGCTCGATCTGGCGGACAGGCAGGACACGCAGCGCGCAGAAGTACTGCCGTTGCTGCCGTTCGCCGAGGCGCTGCAGGCCCTGCAGGACCGCCGCCGCGATCTGGAGACGATCGATGCCGAGGCGACGGGGAGGTTGGTGGCGACGATCACGCGACAGATCGATAGCCTTCGCACGCGGTTCGAGTCATCCACGCGAACCGATACGGCCGGGCGCGCACGCGGAGCCACGCCGCCCGTCTCGCGCACCGTGGCGAACCGCGCGGCCGAGCAGCTCGATCAGCTTCGCACCACACTCGGCACCTGGTATCGCTTTCACGCTGGCTACGATCCCGTCTTCAGCTGGTGGATGAAGGACCCGTATCAGAGGTTGAACGACGCGTCGATGCGCTACGCGGCAACGATCCGGGAACGGCTGGTCGGCATTCCGCGCGCAGCGCCGACGGTGACTGCTCGCACCGGCGCCGCGCCCGACGCCGCGACCGCCAACACCGGCCCGATCATCGGGGACCCGATCGGCGCCAGCGGTCTGGCGGCAGA
>JANPFJ010000478.1:0-1313 GCA_031423355.1 Gemmatimonadaceae bacterium
CGTCTACAAGATACAGTAATCGTCACCTGCTGATGGATTGACGTACACGACGTCCCCGATTCCGCACCGCGGACTCGGGGACGTCGTGCATTCCACGCGTCGCATTCCTGCTACGGCAACCGGGTCACATCCGTCACTGCCCCTGGTTGCACGACACGCGCGCCGGTGACTTTGCCTGATGCGTCGCTCCTGAACTCGATCGAGATCTCGCGCATTGCACTGAGCACGAATCGCGACCCACCCTCGGCCTCGAGCGGCATCGGTGCACCGCCGCCCTGGGCCCAGAACAGCGTGTTGCCGCGGAGGGATACGACGGCAACCGGTCCACCGGGAATCTGATATCGTCCGGCAAATCGCGTGATGTAGGCCGGATCGAGCAGGCGTGCGTCAGGCATCCGTCGGAAGACGGTGGCCGGTGCCAGCGCATCCATGACGATCATCGCACCATCGACGCGACCTGAGGCGCCGGTGCGGAAGGTGATCTTCTGGTCTTCCAGCGCCGGATCATCGGGAGTGCGCAGTGCGTTGAAGGTCTCGTAGTGCCACGGTTGCAGCTTGGCGCGAAGTCCGTTGTAGGCCAGCACGAGCGTGTCGCGCTCGAGTGTGATCGTGACGGGACCGTACCCGGAGTCGGAATACGTTCCGGCATACTCGGCCAGTTTGCGTGACGGCGGCGCGTTGGGAACTCGCGCCTCGGCCTTCTTCTGCTCGCTGGCGCGACCCGCTGCGGCCCCGGCTTTTTGCCGAGTGAGCGCCTCGCCGCTCCAGTCACGCCGCGTTCCGCCAAAGAGGCGATCCATGGCGTGACGAGAAGCCAGTTCGCCGAGTGCCGCACCGTTCTGGTTGACGAGCACCACGATGCCGATGCGATCCTGTGGCAGGAGTGTCACCGCAGCCGTGAACCCATCGATGTTGCCGCCATGCTGCGCGCGGTAGTGGCCGCGGTAGGTGTCGATGAACCATCCGAGCCCGTAGCTCATCGGGCCCAGTTCCGGGTTGTCACCCATCCCGGTGATCGGCGTGTACGGCCGGTACATGTCGCGCAGCGTGGAGGTCTGAATCACTTGGCTTTCACCTCGCTTGCCGCCTGCCAGATGCAGCCCGACCCACTTCAGCATGTCTTCGGCCGACGAGTTGATCGATCCGGCAGGGCCCACCAGCGAGATATCACGGAACGGAATCCGCTGGATGGAATCGTGCTGCACGCGATACGGCTGCGAGAAATCAGCGTCGGCCTGTGACTCCTTCACGGAGAAATTCGTGCGCGTCATGCCCAGCGGCGACAGCACCAGCTGCTTCAGCCCATCCTCCCA
>JANPFJ010000479.1:0-1747 GCA_031423355.1 Gemmatimonadaceae bacterium
GCCGATGGACACCACGACGCGCGGTTTTGATGTCGGCGACCGTGGCGAGACGCACAGCATGCGCGTGGAACGACTTCATGGATGGAGCACAGATCGGCGCAGCATGGAGATCGAGGTACGCCTCCCGGCATTGCGGCCCGCGCAATTGGTAGTCTCTCCACGATTTGAGAACGCGGAGGGCGGGCGATTGCGGCCGTATCTGGTGGAGTTCCCTATCCCTCCCAAGTGATGCCGCCGTCAGGCCGTGTAAGCCCCACCAACCACTCGCACAGCTTGATATTGCGCTGACGGGGAGCTCGCGACTGTTCGGCCCTACCGCCGGAGCCAACTCAGTATGGTCCGCGTCACCAGCTCGGGCGCTTCATGCTGAATGAAATGTCCCGCCTTCGGGATCGTGGTGATGGTGAGGTCGTTCTCCACCAACTCCCACGTGTTGTTGAGCGCGCCCGCCATCAGGAACTGATCGGTCAGCCCATGGATCACCAACACGGGCGCTTTCACCTTCACCAGTGGTGTTGTGTCAAGCGTATACGGCTCGCGCGGATAGTTCGCCTTGTAGTAGGACAGCATCGCGTCGAAATCGGATCGCGTGAAGGCCTCCACATACAGCTTCCGTGCGGCGGTGTCCCGGACCCACCCTGCCAGCCCGTCTGCCGTGAGTTTTTGTGCGGCGCTGTCCTGCTGAAAGTTGCGCGCATACTGGCTGTTCTTGGCCTGCTGCGGATTCGTCACCAACTCGCGACGGAGGGCGCGCAGATGCGGCAGGTTGAGGATGACCAACCGTTCGACCACCTGCGGTTGGGTGATGGCCACCGACCACGCCACCGCGCCGCCCCAATCGTGCCCCATCACAATGGCCTTTTCGCGACCCAGCGCGTGAATCACCGCGACGACGTCAGCCACGAGCAGACGCATGTCGTAGTTCTCGACCCCCTTCGGTTTGTCCGAAAGATTGTATCCCCGCTGGTCGATGGCGACAGCGTAGTAGTCCTTCGCCAAGGCGTCCATCTGATTGCGCCAGGTATACCAATAATCCGGGAACCCGTGAATCATGACCACGAGCGGCTTCCTCGGATCGCCCAACGCGGCGTAGTGAATCTTCACACCATCAGAGTTGGCGAAACCATTGGTGATGCGCGACGTGAGATTCGCGAGCGTGGCAGGCGGCTGCGCGCGGACCAGCGCGGGGACGGCGATGCCAATCCACAGACCAAGGACGACGACCTTGAGGCGATCGCAGCGCCAGTGTGATGATTTGCAGGCCTGTTGATCTCCCATCACGGCCTCGCGGATGCTGAAACGGTTCACGTCGTCCTCTTGTGTCCAAGGAGAAGCGGAGGCTAGTGGCTATCGAAAAAGCTACGGCGCGGTCGATGCCGCCGCCAACCCCTTCGGCCGCGATACGCAGGCTCGCCACGCGAGCAACCGCGCCGCATACTTGGCATAGGGCAATTGCCGTTCCCATCTGGCCCACAAGGCGACCATGCGAACCCGGACGAACACCATCGTGAACTTGGCCGTGTATCTGGCGCTCGCCGCAGCGATGCTGTCACCAACGGGCTCGTCCGCGCAGGCGACCACGCGACGCTCGACACCACGCCCGCGCGCCGCGCAGCCCAGCGCACGACCGAACATTCTGTACGTCATGACAGACGATCACGCGGCCCACGCGATCAGCGCCTACGGGTCGAAGGTCAACACCACACCCAACCTCGACCGCTTGGCGCGCGAAGGCGCGCTCCTGTCC
>JANPFJ010000480.1:0-3198 GCA_031423355.1 Gemmatimonadaceae bacterium
GGGACGCGGTGGAATGGCGACGGTGTACCTCGCGAAGGACATCAAGCACGAACGCGAAGTCGCCATCAAGGTGCTGCTTCCCGATCTCGCCGCATCAATCGGCGCGGAGCGATTCGAGCGCGAGATCAAGCTCGCTGCCAAGCTGCAGCATCCGCACATCCTCGGCCTGTACGATTCGGGTGTCGCCGACGGGCAGATGTTCTATGTGATGCCCTTCGTGAAGGGCGAGTCGCTGCGCGACCGCCTCGATCGGGATGGCCAGCTGACGGTGGACGATGCGCTCCGCATCACCGTCGAGGTGGCTGGGGCACTCGGGCATGCGCACGAACTGGGAATCGTGCATCGCGACATCAAGCCGGAGAACATCCTGCTCAACGGCGACCACGCGCTGGTGGCCGACTTCGGGATCGCGCGCGCTGTCAGCGACGCGGGCACCGCGAAGCTGACGCAGACCGGCATGGCGGTCGGGACGCCGGTGTACATGTCACCGGAACAGGCGGCGGGGGAAGTCGTCGGGCCGACGGCGGATCTCTACAGCCTCGGCTGCATGCTCTATGAGATGCTCGCCGGCGAGCCGCCCTTCACCGGCAAGAGCGCAATGTCGATCATGGCGCGCCACGTGATGGAGCAGGTGCCCAGTGTCCGGATCGTGCGCAGCGCCGTTCCCGAGGAAGTCGAGGAGGCGATCTTCGCCGTGCTCGCCAAGGCGCCGATCGATCGCCCGCAGACGGCGGCGGCCTTCGTCGACATGCTCGGCGAGTCCATGGGCATGACCTCGACGATGCGCACGCGCGGTGGCGTTCGCGGCCGGACCGCGACCTATCGGACTCCCGAGCCCGTCGCGATTCCGCTCTGGCGGAAGCCGGCCATCCTCGCCGCGACGGTGCTCGTGATGGCCGGCGGGGGGATCGCGGCCTGGAAATTCTCCGACAGCAAGCCGAAGGCCACCGCGGGGGTCGAATCGCGTCGCCTCGCGGTCCTGTATTTCCGTGACCTGAGCGCCGACTCCACGCTCGGCCCGCTCGCCGACGGACTCACCGAAGAGCTCATCCGGACGCTCTCGACGACCGCCAGCTTCACGACGATCTCGCGGACCGGTGTGGAGAAATACCGCGGGACCGACGTGACCGGGGACAGCATAGCCCGTGCGCTGCGCACGGGCTATCTCGTCCGGGGCCAGGTGCGTCAGGAAGGCAACGTGATCAGCGTCAACGTGCAGCTCGACGATGCATCCGGTGCGCCGCTGCAAAACAAGCGGTTCTCCGGTGCGGCCGGGAACCAGTTGGCGCTCCGCGACACGATCGCCGTCGTTGCCGCCGACATGATCCGCAAGGAGCTTGGCCAGGATCTGCAGATCAAGGAGCAGCGGTTCCGTACCGCCAGCAAGGACGCCTGGCTGTTCTCGCAGCGTGGCGAGCAGTCGTGGAAGCAGGCCGAATCGGCCCTGCTCGCGGGCGATGCGCCGAGCGTCGCGACGCGGTTCCGAAGTGCCGACTCCCTCTTCCTCCTCGCCGGCATGGCGGACACGAAATGGTCGGAGCCGTTCACGCGGCGTGCGGCGCTCGCATATCGTCGCGCTCGTCTTGCCGGGCGTGACGCAGTCGCGATCGGACAGTGGGTCACGACGGGTGTCGCCCTGGCCGACAGCGCGCTGGGGATCGACCCCGACAGCCCGGACGCGCTCGAGGCGCGGGGCAGCCTGAAGTACTTCGGCTGGCTCTCCGGCATCGAGGCGGACGCGGCCGCGAAGGCCGTCACCCTCACGGCTGCCCGGGCCGACCTCGAGCGGGCAACCACGCTCAACCGCCTGCAAGCCGGCGCGTATGCCATGCTGTCGCATCTGTACACGCAGACGGCGAACACGACGCTCAACGATGTGCTGATCGCGGCACAGACCGCGTACCAGACCGACGAGTTCCTGACCAACGCCAATGTCGTGCTCGGGCGGATCTTCACGGCCAACTACGACCTCGGTCAGTTCGCCAAGGCCGCGCAGACCTGCGACGAGGCGCGCCGCCGGTTCCCGAAGGATGTCCGGGCGATGCGCTGCCGCCTCTACCTGCTGACGGCGCCTGGTCCGGTCGCCGATGTGAAGAAGGCCTGGGCGATCGCCGACTCGGCGGTGAATCTGGTCCCGCCGTCGGCACAGCCCCTCGAACGGCTGACCGAGAACATGCTCGTGGCCGCCGTGATGGCGCGCGCAGCGAAGGCCGGTACGCCGGCCTACGCCGACAGTGCGCGGCGCGTCGTCCGGGCCTCGGTCGGTGATCCCGCCATCGACCAGTTGCGGGAGCTGGCGTTTTTCGGGGCCTTCGTCCTTGCCCAGCTCGGTGACGCCGACGAAAGCCTGCGGCTGCTGAAGGAGTTCCTGGCCGCCAACCCCCAGCGAGTCGAGTCGATTCGCAACGACCCTGGATGGTGGTTCAAGCCGATTCAGGACGACCCGCGATTCAAGCAGGCCGTCGGGTCTACCTGAGTCGAGGAGCTGTCTCGTGTCGTTTAGCACTGGAAGGATGCCGAAGCTGGCCATTTGGGAAGTTGATGCACCCGCTGTTCGACCTGCACCCCATGAACCTCATGCGTATCACAACTTTGTACCGTGCTGTTGCAGTGATCGGCTGCGCGCTCCTCAGCGCCTGCAGTGACCCAGGAAACGGAAGCTCGCAATTGACCCCCGTGGAGCCCGGTGCCGCTGCCGCGGTGCCGCAATCGCGGCCAAGTCTTGCGGTCGTCCCCGGCGCCTGCATCGACATCGCCGGACTGCTCAACCTCGCGACCGCCGCGTGGGGCGCCGGCTCACCTGATCTGAGTTCCGTCACGGGCAAGCTGAGACAGCTCGAGAGCCTCGTGCAGTCGGGCGACTTCGCCGGCGCACGCGCGCAGGCGATCTCGATCATCGAGTTCACGCTGCGCAAGAACTCGCAGCGCGCCCTCGGCGGCTCCCCGGCACAGCTGCTCGACTTCGTGAACAAGGTGGCCTGCTTCGGTGGCCTCGACCTCACGGTCACGTCGCTCGAAGGCACCTTCTACATCCTGCCTGGTGACGTGCCGCAGATTCTGCGGGCGCCAGACGGGCTCGCCGGCATCTCGCTGCAGGCCGATCCGGTCTCCGAGCCCACGCTGATCACGATTGCGCCGATCCCGTTCGTCCCCACCCGCCCGGGCGACGGACCGCTCACGACCAAGCTCGATCAGTAC
>JANPFJ010000481.1:0-1063 GCA_031423355.1 Gemmatimonadaceae bacterium
AGCGGGTCGGCGGTCTCGGTCCCCGCCGTTGGCCCCTCCGACTTGTCGGAGCGATACGTCGCGGCCTTCGAGGTTCGGTCGTAGGTGGGCCGGCCGAGTGCGGCCACGTCAGCATCCCGGCGGCTTGGTCCTCGTCAAAGAGGGCCACGCGCACGGCGAGCCGGAGCACGGCACGGCGAAACGCCTCCGTCAAACGGGCCGTGTCATGCGCCGGCCTAACGATGCTTGCTGCAGACGGGCGTTTTCGGAAGCGCGCTGCGCGCGCATCGTGTGGGAGCGCCCGCTGCAGAAGCTGGCGTTATACGGCAATAGAATGATCGTAGAAGTCCGAATGGACTGGTCGCAATGTTCAGGGACATGCGAGTGTACATGAGTCGCACGATCATTCACCTGCGCCCCTGTGTTTGTGAAAGTACGAGATCTCCTGCGATTGCTGGCCACTGACGGATGGGTGCTTGTACGCACCCGTGGGAGCCACCAGCAATTCAAGCACGCCTCGAAATCGGGCCTGGTGACGGTCGCGGGCTCGACCAACGACGACCTCGCTCCGGGCACCTTGCACAGTATATTGAAGCAGGCAGGTCTTTCGGCCCTTAAGGCGGAGTAACGCATGCAGCGCTATCTCATTGTGATCGAACCGACAGGTTCGGGTTTCTCTGCGTACTCCCCAGATATTCAGGGGTGTATCGCCACCGCGCGTACCCAACCCGACGTCGAGCGCGCCATGCAGGATGCTATTCGATTTCATCTCGCCGGACTGCGCGAGGACGGTCAGCCCATTCCGCAAGCCAACACGTCGGCCGCCTACGTCGAGGTTGCTGCATAACATTCAGCTGCTGCTGACGAGGGCTGTTCGGAAGCGCGCGGCGCGCGCATTTTATGAGGCGCCTTCGCAGCAGAGCACATCGTTAGACATCAGCAGCAATCCTCGAAACTGCCACTTCTGGAACTAGATGACTGAATCGCTTGATACGGTCCTTGCTACCGCTCGCGGCTTTTTTGATGCTCTGAGCTCTGGAGATCACCAACGTGCCTGTGCAATGGTCGCTCCATCCGATCGCAC
>JANPFJ010000482.1:0-5867 GCA_031423355.1 Gemmatimonadaceae bacterium
GCCGAAACACTCACTGGTGGTGGAACGCCCGTAGATCAGGAACGCGGCGTCGGCGCGCAGCGAGGCGATGTTCTGGCCGCCGGGGAACCACCGGAAGTCTCCGCCAGCGCCCCACCCGGTGCTGACGTAGTTCTTGAATTCCCCGAGGGGCTGCGCGTAGATGGCGCGGGCGCCGAAGCCGATGGGTTGCATGGCGAGCGGCTGAGCGCCGACCGCTCCGGCTGCACCGCCGAGGGCGAGTGAGAGCGCCGCCGTGCAGCGACGTATGGGAAGCGACAACATTCGGGTGCCTCGCGGTGGATGCGACGGAGCAGGCTCCGTTCGCGCGACACCATTCAGTACGCCGCAGCCGCACCCATGTTTCATCCGACTGGAGTGCCCGTCAGCGCAGTTCCGCCAGCCGTCCCGGTGACCCGGCTGCGACCGCCAGTGCGGCACGTGCCGCGAGATACTTCGCCTGCAGCGCAACGAACTTCAGCTCTTCATCGAGGACCTGACGCTCGCGGGTGTTGACCAGGAACAGGTTGCTTTCGCCCGCCTCGAATTTGGCCCGTTCACCGGCACTCAGTATCCGGAACAGTCGCACCGCATCGCGCTGCAGCGTCAGCTGGGCCTCGAACTGCGACAGATCGTTGATGGCGGTGCGGACCAGCAGCACCACGTCGCGTCGCGTTTCTCGCGCCTCGAGATCGGCCCGATCGAACTTGGCGTCGGTGCTTTGGAACTTGCCGCGCTCCTTGAAGAACAGCAGTGGCGACGAGAAGTTGACGGCCCCCTTGTAGTTGCCGTCGCGACTGAGGGCATCACCGACGTTGAATCCGGCGCCGCCCACGGTGCGAAGCGCGGCCAGGTCCGCGCTCATCAGCGGGATCATGGATTGCCGCGCGAGGGCGCGCTCGGCGCCCGTCTGCTGCACCTTGCCTTCCGCTTTACGCACATCGGGGTGGAGGCGCATCACGCGCGCCAGTAACGCCGGGACCGACGCGGAATCGAGCGTCACACGACCCAGGCCTGAGTCACTTGGCACGGCACCGAGGCGCAGGTCGGTCGGCTGACCGCGGCTGTCCCACAGATATGAGGTCAGATCCATCGACGCGGCGAAGTACGACTGTTCCGCGCCCGCCAACTGCGCGCGACGACGGTTCAGTTCCGCTGCCGCTTCAATGCTGTCGATACCTGCCGCGTCGCCGGCCCGGACCCGGCCGGTGATCGCGATGTAGCGCACATCGGCCAGTCGAACGCCGTCCCGGATCACCTGCAGCTGCAGGGCGGTCTCGAACCAGATGGCGTATGCCTTCGAGGCAGAAAAGAGCAGCTTGTTGGTCATGGCGGCGCGTTCTGCCTGCGCCACCGCACGCAGCGCCCGGGCGGTCCGCAGTGCAGTGCGCCGCTCGTCGGTCAGCATGCGTTGGCCGAGTGGCAACGAGAAGCCGGCGGAGAACAGACCATTGTTCGGCGTGGTGAACTGCGGGTTGATGAATCGGCCCGACGCGCGTTCATAGCCGATCTTGAAATCCGCTCCGAATGGTGTTGGAATCTTCAGCGCAACGTCAGCGTAGTTGAAGTACAGCGACTGCGTGCCCGGCGTCGAGCTTTCGAATCGCTTGGTTTCCCAGGACGCCTCGAGCTTCGGCTCGAAGTTTCCGAACGCCGCCGTCACGTCGCCCTCCGCACCATCTTCGATCAGCCGTGCCTGACGCACCACCGGGTGGTTGCGGCTGACGATGTCGAAGAATGCGTCGAACGTCAGCGGCGCACCGGGCAACATGCGCACACTGTCGCTCACGACGGGGAGGCCACGACGCACCACCGGCGTCTGTGCCGACACCGCTGACAGCGCCGCCACCGTCACCAGTGCGAACCACAACACACGCGACCCGCATCGCATCACTTCTTGGCCGCCTTGTTCTCGCCACCGAAGCCTTCATCGCTGGCGTTCCGGAGCGACGGAGGGAAACCGTTCAAGCGACGCCAGATCTCGAAGCCCACACGAACCTCATCCAGCATGGCCCATCCAAGCACGCCCGAGCCAAGGCGCAGTTGCCGTGGCCACTTTTCCTCCTTGAGATCAGGCGTCACGAGCACGCGGAAGTCGCCGGAGTTTCCCGGTACACGGTCGATCACTGCGACTGTGCCGCCGAAGGTACCGACGCTCACGCTCGGCCAGCCCGCGAATTGCAGCGCAGGCCAGCCGTCGAACTGAAGGCGCACTTTCCGGCCGACGCTCAGCAACGGAACATCCATCGGCTTCACCAGCAGCGCCACGGCCTGTTGCGCGTCGGCGGGCATGATGGTGACCACCGACTCTCCTTCCTTCAGCTGTTCCCCGATACCGGCACGTGTCGCCCGGACGATGGTGCCGTTCTGCGGTGCGCGAATGACGTAGAACCCGTTGCGGATCTCGAGGTTCTGCACGTTCTGACGCAGCTTGGCAACATCCGCCGACCCTTCGCCGACCTCGGCCATCGTCGCGGCCTGATCGGAACGCGCCTTGGCGATCTTCTCTCCGTATTCGACGGCAACGGAGTTCAGCTCGATCTGGGCCGCCTGCAGCGTCTGCCGCTTCTCCTGCAGCTTCGCGATCGTGTTCTGGAAGCGCACCCGCGCGTTCTCGAGATCGGTCAGGCGCGTCAACTCCTGATCAATCAACGTCTGCTGACGCTGGAGCTGGATCAGCGCCGTGGCAGAATCGATGATCGACGCACGCACCTCCGCTTCGTACTGCGCCACCTTGGTGCGGGCCTTCTGCTCACTGAGTTTCAGATTCTGCTGCAGCAGCTCGATCTGCATGCCAAGCTGCTTCACCTTCTCGCGCTTGGACGACACGGCAGACGACTTGCCGGTGAGCTGGTCGTTGTAGCGGTCGATCGTCCGCGGATCGAGATAGTCGTCTTTCACCTCCGCAATTCGCAGGATCGGGTCGCCCTTTTTTACGGTCTGGCCTTCCTGCACGAACCACTCGACGATCCGGCCGCTGATGGTGGTCGGCACCTGCTGTGGACGATCGCCGGGCGCAAAGGCCGTCACCTCGCCCTTGCCCTCGACGAACTGTTGCCAGGGCAGCAGCATCGCCAGCATGGTGAATATCAGGGTGCCGAGCACGATGCGGAAGAACAGCCGGTGTGACTGCGGTGTGACGAGCAGCTTGGCCGATTCGAGGTGCTCGTAGTCGGCGAGTACATCGCGATCCGATCCTGGAGTGGATGCCATGATCAGCGCACCGGGACGGTCAGCCCGTGCACCGACGACCGCCCGAGTGAGCCGGCCAGCTCGGCGTACGTCCCCTGCTCGCGGATTCGACCGCCTTCCATCACGATGATCAGGTCACAGGCCGAGAGGAATTCCGGATCGTGGGACACGGCGATCACGGTGTGCGACACGGAGCGATCCATCAGGAGGCGGATGAGGCGCGTACGATAGCTGTCATCAAGGTTCTGGAAGAAGTCATCGAGGAGCAGCAGGCGCGGCTTGCCGACGATGCCCTGCGCGACCAGCAGCTTGCTGGCCACGGCGGCCGACAGATTGGCGCCGCCGTTGATGATCGTGGTCTGGATCCCCTGCGGCATCGCTTGCACCACGTCGTCCACGTCAACATCGCGCAACGCCTTCAGCACCGCCGCCCGATCCACGAACCGACGTCCGACGCTGATGTTGTCCTCGATCGTGCCGTCGAAGAGATCGGTGGTCGAGAGCACTTGCCCGATCTGCTCGCGCAGCGCCGCGCGGTTCATGCTGCGGAGGGTCACGCCGTCGTAGGTGAGCGTCCCCGCAAAACCGTCGTGCAGTGCACCGAGGACCCGCAGCAATGTGGTCTGTCCACTGCCATCGACGCCCGTGATGGCGATGCGATCGCCGGGCCGGATGTCGAGATCGATGTCGGCCAGTGCCGGCGATGCCTGATCAGGGTACGTAAACGACAGCCCCCGCGCGAAGATCGCCAGCCCCTCCGTTGACTCGTCGAGCTGCAACCCACGGATCTCTTCGAGCGGCAGATCCATCACGTGACCGATCTTGTCCACCGACGTCAGCACGTCATAGATCGTGGCCAGCGAGCGGATCAACTTCTCGATGCCAGCCAGCACCGTCACGATCACCAGCTCCGCGGCAACGAACTGCCCGAGGGTCAGCGAGCGGTCCACCACCAGCGTGGTACCGAGCACCAGCAGGGCACCCGTCAGCAGCGTCTTGAACGCGATCATGCTCAGCGACTGCGTCACCAGCACCTTGAAATGCTTGCGGCGGTACTTGAGATAGTTGGCCACGTGGCCGTCCATCATCTCCAGCGGCAGCGTCGACCGAGTCGAGAACTTGAACGCCGCGATCGAACGGGCCATCGCCTGCAACCACTCCAGCACGTTGTACTTGAACTTCGACTCCATGATGCTCGTTTCCAGTCCGCGTGGAAACGTGATCCGGAAAATCACGTACACGCCGACGATCAGCACCAGCGCGAAGATGATGAAGCTGGGATTGTAGAACGAGAGGAGTCCGAGACCGAAGAGCACCTGCAGCGTGGCCGTCGGCACATCGAGCAACAGCTTCGCCAGGGCCTTCTGAATCAACACGGTCTCGAAGAAGCGATTCATCTGGAGCGGCAGATTCGACGACTGCGCGGCTTCGAACCGGATCCGGGGAACGAGATATGTGAACTCGAACGCCAGTCGCGCAAAGATCCGTTGCTGGATGGTCTCGACCACCGACTCCTGCAGCAGCCCGACCACTCCGGTGACCAGCGTGCCCACGATGGCGAACGCGATCAGCAGCACCACCGGCTGGAGCACCAGGCCACCCTGCACCAGCTGCGTGATTCCCTGAACGGCGAGCGGGACCGTGAGGCCAAACAGGCCGACGAGCACCGCGTAGAGATAGATCAGCCAGATGTCGCGGCGCTCGGCCTTCAGCAGCTGACCAAGTCGCTCGAACGGCGACAGATGATCATGCGGTTCCTCGTGAATCAGCCCGTCGCCGCGATCGCTGAGGATGGGGGTCAGCCGCACCGGCACCAGCGCGTAGACCGGCTGCGACGCAAGCCGCGACCACACCGCGTCGATCGGCAGCGTGTACTCCGCACCAACGCCCTGTAATGTGATCGGCACGATCGTCAGCGACTTGCCACCATTCGCCCGGATCACCACTGCCGCTTCGAGCGAGCTGGCGGCACGCTCCGGGAGCAGCACGATCGGCACGGCACCACCAGACAGGAGCTGAACAAACTCGGCCTGACCAAGTGTCCGACGCAGATAGCTGAGTTCACCCTGCTTCCCGACGGACTCGATCGCCGTCGCCAACTCACCAACAGTCTTGATCACCGGTGCTGAACCAATGAAGCCCGGGTCCCAGCGCCGCGGCTCGATCTCGAGGCCGAGTGTTCTGGCGATCAATTCATTGACGGAGCGGCTGAGCACAAACGCCATGTGATGGACGGGCTGGGTTCGGTGAACGGCGATCCCTAGGAAAATGGTCGTGTTTGCTGGTTAGTTCAACGTAGCAAGTGCAGACCGCTCATGATGTTACGCGTCCCACCCGATTCAGCGACGGTCCCGGACGCGGTCGATGGCGCGGCGTTCCTTCTTGCTCGGCTTGCCCTCCTGAAAAGCAAAGGTCATCGCCGCGTTCCGATACTGCTCCGCCGCCGCCGCGCGCGCGCCGACACTTGCGGGTGTCTCGTCGTACAGCGTCTGAGCGATCGCCGCCGACCCTCGACGACCACTGACATCGCGCACGTGCACCACATGCTGATACGGGCCGATGCGCACACTGACTTCGTCACCAGCCTGAATCAGCTTCGCCCGCTTCGGACGTTCGTCGTTCACACTCACCTTGCCACCGTCGATGGCCTCCGCGGCCAGTGCCCGCGTCTTGAAGAA
>JANPFJ010000483.1:0-1767 GCA_031423355.1 Gemmatimonadaceae bacterium
CATGATCGCGCGGGTGGATACTGGGGCGCCGTGTATGTCTTCACGGCCATCAAGGGGCTGCAAGTTGTGATCGATGGCCCGGTGGGGTGTGAAAACCTGCCGGTGACGTCGGTATTGCATTACACCGATGCATTGCCTCCGCACGAGTTGCCCATTGTGGTCACGGGGTTGGGCGAAGACGAGCTTGGTCGCAACGGCACCGAGGGTGCGATGCGGCGAGCGCACAGAACGCTGGACCCCGAGTTGCCGGCCGTTGTGGTCACGGGCTCGATCGCCGAGATGATTGGCGGTGGTGTTACGCCAGAAGGCACCAATATTCAGCGCTTCTTGCCGCGCACGATCGACGAGGATCAGTGGCAAGCGGCCGAGCGTGCGCTCTACTGGCTCTGGACCGAGTATGGACTCAAGAAAGGCATCGCGCCCAAGCCCAAAGAGCGCGCACCGGGTGCCAAGCCGCGTGTGAACATTGTCGGCACCATTTACGGCTACTTCAATTCCCCGAGTGATCTGGCCGAGATGCGGCGATTGATCGAGGGGATTGGCGCCGAGGTGAACATGGTGTTCCCGCTTGGCAGTCATCTTGAGGAAGTGCCGCGGTTGGTTGATGCCGATGTGAACGTGTGCATGTATCGCGAGTTTGGTCGCATGTTGTGCGAGGCGCTGGACCGTCCGTACTTGCAGGCACCGATCGGATTGCACAGCACCACCAAGTTCTTGCGCACGCTGGGCGAAATGCTTGGGATCGACCCCGAGCCGTTTATTGAGAAGGAGAAGCACACCACGATCAAGCCGTTGTGGGATTTGTGGCGCAGCGTGACGCAGGACTTTTTCGGTACGGCGAGTTTTGCGATTGTCGCCAACGAAACGTACGCGCGCGGTGTGCGGCATTTCCTGGAAACGGAGATGGGCCTGCCCTGCGCGTTCGCGTTTTCACGCAGGCCGGGCGTGAAGCCGGATAACGAAGCCGTGCGCGCCGCGATCAAAGCCACGCCGCCACTGATCATGTTTGGCAGTTACAACGAGCGCATGTATTTGGCCGAGGTTGGTGCGCGCTCGATGTATATCCCGTCGAGTTTTCCGGGGGCGATTATCCGTCGGCATTTGGGTACGCCGTTCATGGGCTATTCCGGCGCGACGTACATCATTCAGGAAGTGTGCAACGCGCTGTTCGATATGCTCTTTCATATCCTGCCGTTGGGCACCGAGATGGACAAGATCGACGCCACGCCGTCGCGGCTGCATAAGGAGTTGCCGTGGGACGACGATGCGAAGAGTGCGTTGGACGAGTCGGTCGATCAGTATCCGGTCTTGATTCGTATCTCGGCCGCGAAACGGTTGCGTGATTTGGCGGAGAAGGATGCACGGGAGTTGGGTGATACGATGGTGACGCGCGACCATGTGTTGGCGAGTCGAAGGGGGTTGGTGGGGGCGACGAGCTGAGGGCGGGGTGCGAGGCTTGTGTGATGGGGGTGGTGGCGGGTTTGATGGCGATTCTTGGTGGGCGTGGGGAGCGGGGGCGCTGCGCGCAATGTTGACCGACATTGCGCGCGGCGGTGAGTGCCGGGCGCCGCGCAAGGCGAAGCGGCGTGGAGGCTTGCGCGGTTGGCAACACCTTTGGGCGTTGCAACATAGCGCGCAACCAAGCGCTTTATGTTGACAAGCGAATACGCGTTGGGCCGCAGCACTCATTGTGGAGTGGCGGCCAAGGCAGGCTTGACGTAATCACGTCGCGCGTTACTATTCGATATGATTGTGTCCTTCCGGGAT
>JANPFJ010000484.1:0-5885 GCA_031423355.1 Gemmatimonadaceae bacterium
CCGAGGGAGGGGAAACGCCCGCACCAGGCGTGATCACAATTCAGCGCGACGGTAAGACGATCACGATCGACGCCGCTGGCGGCGGCGCAGGCGGCGCGGATGTGTTCGGCAGCAGCACCGGCATGCCCAGCGGGCCGTTCCGCCCGGATATCCCGCCCGGTTTGCAGTCGCTCGCCACGACGGCCATCGTCGGCTTCTGCCTGATGGTCGCCGCGTATCCGGTCTTCGGTTTTCTGAAGGCGCTGGTGAACCGTCGCGCGGCCACGCAACAGGCGCTGCCCTCGCGTGACGTGACGGATCGGTTGCACCGGATTGAATCGGCCGTCGAGGCGATGTCGGTGGAGGTCGAACGGATCAGCGAGGGCCAGCGATTCGTGACCAAGGTGCTGACCGAACGCAGCTCGACACCGGGCTGACGAACGACCGATGCCGAGTGTGCTGATCGTTGACGATGAGCCGAACATCCGCCGCATGGTGGGTGCCCTGCTCGCCGCCGAAGGGTATGAGGTGCGCGATGCACCCGACGGGCACGTCGCGTTCACGCGCGCGGAAGAAGCTGAGCCGGACGTGGTGCTGCTCGACCTGATGATGCCGAACGACAGCGACGGGATGGCGACGCTGGCGAAGTTCCGGACGCGGTTTCCGGAGCTGCCGGTGGTGATGATGAGCGGGCGCGCCGGGTTGAGTGACGCCGTCAAGGCCACGCGGCTCGGTGCGTTCACCTTCCTCGAGAAGCCGCTCACGCCGGAAGGCACGCTGCTCGCGCTGGGCTCGGCGCTCGAGTTACGGCAGACGAGGCGCGCCGCACGCACACTGCGCGAGGATCTTGGACTCGCCGGTGGCCTGGTGGGTGACAGTCTGGCGATGGCAGCAGTGCGTGAACTGATCGCGCGTGTTGCGCCAAGTGATGCGCGCGTCCTGATCTCGGGCGAGAGCGGCACCGGGAAGGAGCTCGTGGCCGGCGCACTGCACACCGGGAGCCCACGTCGTGACAAGGCGTATGTGCGCACGAACTGTGCGGCGATTCCGAAGGATCTCGTCGAGAGCGAGATGTTCGGTCACGAGCGTGGGGCATTCACCGGGGCAACCGATCGCCGCATCGGCCGGTTTGAGCTGGCCCACGGCGGGACGCTGTTCCTCGATGAAGTCGGCGATCTGCATGGCGAGGCACAGGCCAAGCTGTTGCGTGCCATCGAAGCACGGGAGATCGAGCGCGTCGGCGGTGGCAAGCCGATCAGGGTCGACGTGCGGATCGTGGCGGCAACCAACCGCGACCTGGTCGCCGCGGTCGCGGATGGCGCATTTCGCGAGGATCTGTTCTTCCGCCTGAACGTGATCCCGATGACGCTGCCGCCGCTGCGCGAGCGCGTGGAGGACATCGACCAGCTGGTGCTGCACTTCACGGCGCTGCACCGCACGCGCACGGGGCGCGCGGCACCGACATTCACACCGGAAGCGATGGCAGCCCTTCGGGCGCATCGCTGGCCGGGCAACGTGCGCGAGCTGGCCAACATCGTCGAGCGGCTGGCCATCCTCCACCCGGGCCGCCAGCTGCGCGTTGGCGATGTGGACGAGGTGCTGCCGGCGGCCAGGGACAGCGGGCGGCGAACGCCGACGTCATCGCCGCGCCTCGACCCGTTGCTGCCGCTGAGCGATGCACTCGATGCGTACGAGCGGCAGCTCATCGTTCGCGCGCTGGATGAGTCGACGGGCAACGTGGCGGAGGCGGCGCGCGCACTGCAGACCGATCGGCCCAATCTGTATCGCCGGATGAAACGCCTGGGCATAGGTGGTGGCATGCATGACGGCCGGGGAGACACCTGATGCGGCGCCAGTTATCCGTGCTGTTGACGAGTGCCCTGATCACCACGGCGACGGCAGCGCAGCAACCGGTGTGGTCCGTCTGTTCAGACACGACCGGCGGGCGCGCCTGTGGTGTGCGCGCCGGCACCACGCGTCGCGAACGGGAGGAAGCGCAGGCCCTCTACAACGCGCCGGCCACCCGTCGGGAGAAAGGCCCATTCTCGCTCGCGTCGGATTCGATCATTCGAGGGTCGCTGGCTGTGATCGGCGGACCAGTGAAGATCTCCGGAACGATCGATGGTTCGCTGCTGGTGATCAATGGCGACGTCGAGTTCATGCCGACGGCGACGGTCACCGGTGATGTGGCCGTGCTGGGCGGACGGGTGACGGGAACCGACAGTGCGCGGCTCGGCGCGCTGCGGGTCGAGCCGGAGGAGGTGCGATTCGGGCTGGACGACGGCGTGTTGCTGCTCGACGCGCCGTACGATGAGGTCTGGCGCCTCATCGGTGGGAGCGAACCGAAGGCCGGCATCGGACTGCGCCTGGCGCTGACGCGCACGTACAATCGGGTTGAGGGGTTGCCGATCGAATTCGGGCCGCGATTGCGGTACAAGACACCGCTGGGCACCGTGGCGGCGGATCTGTTTGGCATCTTCCGTACCGGATCGCGCATCGAATGGAACGGCAACAATGTCGGGCACAATGCGCGCGTGGAGCTGCGCCTCGGAAAACGCGAGCACTGGAGCATTGGTGGCCGACTCTACGACGTCGTCACGCCGGTTGAAGAGTGGCAGCTGAGCGGTGTGGAAGTCGGCCTTGCCAGCTTCATCGGCCACAGTGACTATCGCGACTACTTCGACCGGCATGGTGGTAGTGGCTTTGTCGGCTACCGCGACGGGAGCGCGTTCCGGGCGTCGCTCGAGATCAGCGACGAGCGGTGGCGTCCGCGGCGAACACTGAACCCGTTCACGCTCTGGCGGAGTGACGAGCCATGGCGCCAGAATCCGGAGTTCGATCGCGCGAGTTACCGGCGCATGCGCGTGCACAGCAGCTACGACACCCGCACCGACCCGATTCGTCCACGCAGCGGGTGGTGGTTGCAGGGTGAATACGAACTCGGCGACGGTGATCACCAGACGTTCGGCACCGAGAACGCCGCCCCCGTGCCCGCAGCGGGCCGTCGTGTGCGCTACGGCCGCGCCATGTTCGACCTGCGGCGGTATACCCGTCTCTCGCCGTCATCACAGCTGAATGCGCGGTTGATCGCCGGCGGCTGGGTGCACGGCGATCCGCTGCCACTGCAGCGTCGGGTATCAGTGAGTGGTCCTGGCGCCAACAGCGGCTTCGGATTCCGCGACCGCGTGACAAGTCCCGACCGGCTGCAGTGTTCAGGCAATGTGGTGCTGGACGGATCGCCGGCCCTCTGCGATCGCATGGTGCTGCTCAGCGCCGACTACCGGCACGACATTCGATGGCTGGTGGATCTCTTCGGTGGCTCGCGCCTGATTCGGCCTGATCGCAGCGGCTACGCGGGGTGGGTGCTCTTCAGCGATCTCGGTCGTGGGTGGCTGGCATCGCCGCGGGCACCACAACCGACGGTCCCCTTCGACGCAGCGAAGGGCATTGAGGCTTTGCAGACGAGCGTCGGATTCGGTCTCGAGCTCGGCCAGGGGGGCGTGTACGTGGCGAAGGCCCTCGGGTCGCCACCGTCACGCGGTGTTGAAGTGTTCGTCCGACTGGTGCGACGCTACTAGTGCTCGCGGACCGTTCGCGACGCAGAGCGCTGCGCAGACTCTGGACGACGGCACTGCTGTGCGGCTCGATGCTGCCGGCGGTAGGGGTCACCGCGCAGGCTGACGCGCGCCTCGATGTGCAGCTGCCGCCACGCGCCGTCGGCGGCGGTGACGGACCGTCCTTCTCACCTCGCTCCGTTCTGGCATCGCGCGATCTGCGTGCACTGTTGCGAGGCGGATTCCCGGCGCGGTTGCACTTCCGGTGTGAGCTGTGGCGAAACGAATCGCTCAACAACACGCGGGACGGTGCCGTGGAGTGGGACATGCTGGTGCGATTCGACCAGCTGAATCAGAAGTACGAGGTGTATCGCATCGTGGGCGAGAACGCGAACCGGCTGGGACGATTCTCGACGGCCGAAGAAGCCGAAGCGGCGGTGGAGAAGCCGTTCCGCATCATGGCCCCACCGATGCGAAAGGGCCGGAGCTACTATTACGATTCCAGCCTTGATGTCGAAGTACTCAGCCTCAGCGATCTCGACGAAGTGGAGCGTTGGCTTCGCGGCGAGGTGCGACCCGCGTTGCGCGGTGACCGCAATCCGGGCACGGTAGTCACTCGCACCGTGCGCACCTTCTTCGTGAAGCTGCTCGGCGGCGAACGGCTGCACTACCAGACGCAGACCAGGACGTTCACCGTCGAATAGCAGCGCTGGTACTACCAGGCGTTGCGCACGGCCAACATGAACGCCGCCAGCTTTCCTGCGTCGAGCCGTCCGTCGGTGCGCACGCCAGTGCACAGGTCCAGGCCGAATGGGTCAACCGAACGGATGGCCTCCCCGACGTTGTCGGGGCGCAGACCGCCAGCGAGAAAGACCGGTTTGCCCGACTCGTCACGGATGCGACGCGAGAGACGCCAGTCATGTGTGCGACCGGTGCCGCCGAGTTCCCGGACTGGCGCCTTGAGTCGACCGGAGTCGAGCAGCAGCGCGTCGACCGTGGGGGCGGCGGACAGCGCGTAGTCCACGCTCTCGTCGTCCTCGACGTGGACGACCTGGACCAGCGTGATCCCTGGGAGCGCCGAACGCAGGTGGCGATGGACGTCAGCACCGAGGTGATCAACAAGTTGCAGCGTCGTTGGCCGCATCCGGCGGTGCTGTGCGATGATCTCCTGCGCATCCAGCGCGCTGGTGAGCAGGAAGGTCGCGATCGGGGGCGGTACCGTGGCGACGACGGCGGCGATCAGGTCTTCGTCAACGACACCTGGGCCGCTGGGCATGCGACTGACCAGCCCGAGGGCCGACGCGCCGTGGGTGATGGCCAGCGCAGCTTCGTCAAGGCTGCTGATGCAACAGATCTTGACGCGCGGCGCGGCGTACTGCGCGCGCGGCGACGCCCCCTCCTCCGCGCCGCGAGCGAGCGCGGTCACGCCGACGGCGCGACCGGCTCGCGTTCAATGCGACGGATCTGCGCCAGCATCTCGTCGCCATAGAACACCTTGATGTAGCGCGCCTGTTTTGGCGTGAGGCGACGCACCGCCCAGCTGAGGTGTACGAAGTGGGGCTCGACCGGCACCGTCATCGGGTGCATGTTGATCTCGTGCGGCAGCCGATTGGCCTTGCGCGTGTTGCAGGGGCTGCAGGCCGTGACGACGTTGTTCCACTCGTTCAGCCCACCACGCGACATCGGGATCAGGTGGTCCCGGGTGAGCTGCTCGCGCGGCTTGAGTTCTGGCTGTGTCCGGCCGCAGTACTGACACTTGTACTGGTCGCGGGCGAACAGAAACGTGTTCGTCACCTGCCGCCGGAAGCGCCGCGGCACGTGGATGAACTTCGTCAGCCGGATCACCACCGGCCGCGGGAATGACAGCTTTTCCGAGCGCACCACTTTCCCGTCGTCCGACTCGATGATCTCCGCCTTGCCGTCGAGCAGCAGGCGGAGCGCACGTCTCATCGGCACCAGCGTGAGCGGTTCGTACGAAGCGTTGAGCGCAAGACAGCCAACGTTCACGTGCTCCTCCGTCCGTCAGGAAAGAAAAACGCCTCTCGCACACGAGGCGTGGCGAGAGGCGCGCAGCGACACCGAGTGGGTGTCAGCATGGGAGTTGGCGTGGTGCCGACTGGAATGCCAGTCGGCAGGTCGATGCAGTACAGGACTGCTCACCACACGCCCATCTCTCATCGCGCAGCTCCCACCGGTTCGGCCACCGGGGTCAGCCAGCCGTGCCGATCCTCGATCGTTCCGCGGGCGAGGCCGAGGAACTCCGTCTGGATCGCACGACAGATCGGGCCGGGCTTGCCGCTGCCGACGGGAATCCGATCGATGCTCCGGATCGGCGTGATTTCGGCGGCGGTT
>JANPFJ010000485.1:0-10159 GCA_031423355.1 Gemmatimonadaceae bacterium
CGCCTCGGCCACACCGTAGCCGAGGGACTGCAGCGCCCGCACGGCATCATCCACGCCAATGCCGCCCGTGCTGACGACGGATGCCGCACCGCGCTGCAGGTCGTCCAGTTTGTCGGCGAGATCGAGAATCAGCTGGTCGGCTTTCTTCTTGCCCAACCCCTTCACCTGCTGCAGCGTCGCCAGATCGCGCTCACGAATGGCGCGCACCAGGCGCTCGGCACTCAGCGCCGAGAGCATGTTCAACGACAGTTGCGGCCCGAAGCCCTTCGCCACCAGGAGACGCGTGAACACGCTGCGCTCGTAGGTCGTGCCGAAGCCGAACAGCTGCCACCCGTCTTCCTTCACCACGAGATGCGTGTGCAGGCGCACCTGTTCGCCCGTCTTGGGCAGCGACTCGAAGGTCGAGAGCGGAATGGCGACGGCGTACCCAACGCCCCCGGACGTCAGGATCTCGACACTCGCCAGGTCGCGCTCGAGCAGCGTTCCGACCAGCAGCGTGATCATCGCGCCCGCCCCGCGGCCGTCAGCATCGCCGACGTGCGCGCCGCCAGCAGACAGGTGAGCGCGGCTGCGACACCGTCCGCGGCATCATTCGGGCTCGGCACCGTCTTCAGGCGCAGCAATGTCTTGACCATGAACTGCACCTGTTCCTTGGTGGCGGCACCGGTACCCGTGATCGCCTTCTTGATCTCGGCCGGCGGGTACTCGTGAATTGTCACGCCAGCGCGCGCGCCCGCCAGCAGCAGCACACCGCGGGCATGCCCGAGTGTGACCGTGGTGCGCACGTTTCGCGCGTAGAATATCGACTCGACGGCCAGTGCGTCGGGCTGATGTCGCGCGATCAATTCCGTGACACCGTCGAAGATTTCCGCCAGCCGCGCCGCCAGCGCATCGCGCGGTGAGGTACGGAACACGCCGCACTCCACCAGCGTCGCGCTGCCGCGGCCATCACCGCGCACCACCCCGAAGCCGGTAATGGCCGTACCGGGGTCGAGTCCGAGAACGAGCAGGGTGGCTCCGGCGCGCTAACTAGTCGTCGAGCGCGGAGGCGTCGATGTCGAAGTTTCCTTCGACATTCTGGATGTCGTCCAGATCCTCGAGCACGTCGAGCAACTTCACCAGCGTTTTCGCGTCGTCGCCGGTCACATGCACGGTGCTCTGCGGAACCCACTCCAGCTTGGCCTCGCTGATCTTCAGCCCCTTGGCCTCCAGCGCTTCCTTCACCGCGTGCAGTTCGGCGGATTCGGTCGTGATGGCGAAGGTCTCGTCCTCGCGCGCGAAGTCGCTCGCGCCCGCGTCGAGCGCCACTTCCATCATCGCGTCCTCGTCGCCGGCCGCCGGAAGGTAGATGCGTCCCCGGCGATCGAACATGAATGCCACCGAACCGGAGGTGCCCAGATTGCCGCCGTTGCGCGTCAGCTTCGCACGAACGTCGGCCACGGTGCGCGTCGGGTTGTCGGTGAGGGCCTGAATCATCAGCGCCACGCCGCCGGGCCCATACGCCTCATACGTGATCTCGGTGTACTCGACTCCTTCCAACTCACCGGTGCCCTTCTTGATCGCGCGATCGATGTTCTCCTTCGGCATCGACTGCCCACGGGCCGCGTCGATCGCGGTGCGCAGCCGCGGATTGCCGCCCGGATCGCCACCGCCGCCTTTCGCCGCGACCGTGATCTCGCGAATCAACTTGGTGAAGATGGCGCCGCGCTTCGCGTCGGTCGCGGCCTTCGCATGCTTGATCGTCTTCCACTTACTGTGGCCAGCCATTGCAACTCCGTCAGATCTGCGTTTGGGGGGTCAGACGCCAAAGATAAGCCTGTTACGACTCGATCAGGTCCTCGACGCGACCGGCGCCCGGCTCGATGTACAGGTCGGTGAACGCACCTGGCGCGGCACGATGCTTCAACACGTGGACTTCGAATGCTCCGGCCACATCGGGAGCGTCATCGTAGAGCCCCTCGCGAAACACACCGAGCACGACGTCCGCGACGCTGGCCGCCGTGCCCAGGGCGCCGAAATCGTGCAGGACGGGTCGCGGAGGCGGTGGGGGCGTCGGTGTCTGGCCGTGACTGAGTGGAGCGGTCAGCAGTACGGCCACGTCCTGCTCGATCGCCACCCGCTTGGCGATCCGCACGACCTGCGCATGCGCCTCAGCTACCGGACTCGGCGGTTGATCAAAACCGGCCAGTCCGTCAATGATCACCAGCGCGGGCAACTCGGCAACGTCGAGCCTGTCACTGAGGAGCAAGGGCGTATGCGGAGCGCGCTCGACGGTAATTGGAAGGCGGCGGAGGACGTCGGCCGCCGACCTGAGCGCGTCCGCGCCACCTGCCGGGAGGATTCCGGTCCGCATCGCGATCTGTGTCACCCCTGATTCCGCCGTGACGAGGCGCTCCCAGCATCGTGCTTCGGTCGACTCATGGGTCAGGATCAGGACGGGGTACCCTGCGACTGCCGCACGGATGGCGATGCCGAGCACGAGCGCCGACTTGCCTGCCCCAGCGTCGCCCCCGACGACGGTGAGCTCCGCCCGGCGGAGGCCGCCAGCGAGGAGGCGATCCAGTGACGGGTACCCTGTCGTGACGAGGTCAGGGGCCGGGAGCGGGCGCGTATCGGCGGCGAGGCGCTGCAGGACGCCCGACAGGAATTCGCGGCTGGTCGGCATCAGCGCATGGCGGCGAGAGATGATCGGCGGAGCAATTGCGCGAGCGTCGTCAGCTCGGCCCTTGCACCGTTATTGAGCACGGCATCGGCGGCATCCCGCATCGCGTCGATGGCATCAGCCAGCTGGGAGGGCTCCCTTTCTGCGGCGAGGTCGCACGCGCGCGACGCGGCGAGACCAACCTCGAGGGGCAGCGATTGGGCCGCCAGCCATCGCCGCGTCGCTTCCGCCCGGAGCAGGAGTGCGTCCACGTCGCTGAAGTCCGTCTCGCGCGGGAGGCGGGGCAGGGCAAGGCGGGCGACCATCCAGCAGGCCAGCACGGCATTCCGGTCGCGCGATTGGGGCAAGGAGGCCGACTGCGTCACCAGCGCCTTCAGCGGCGCGATGACTGCGGGCAGGAGCGAAGCGGTTCGATGCACGACGCAAAGCTACCGCAACGCGACCGCAACGCGACCGCAACGCGCGTTTGGCGCGATCGTCGTTCCCGGCGAGCCCACCGGCGCCGCGATGGGGTAACTTGCTCGCATCATGACCCCTCCTCAGAAGGCTGTACTGTGGGTGGACGATGAGGCTGAAATGCTCGAGGCCCATCGCATCTTCCTGCAGGACAAAGGCTACGACGTCGAGATGGCCCGGAACTCCGAGGATGCACTGGAGCTCCTGCGGCGGCGTCGATTCGATGTGCTCCTGCTCGATGAGCAGATGCCCGGCAAGCGCGGACTCGAGACCTGGCGCGACGTGCAGGCGATCGACCCGATGCTTCCCGTGGTCATGATCACCAAGAGCGAGGAAGACGGCACCTTGCGCGAGGCGCTGGGCGCGGCGGTGCACGACTATCTCGTGAAGCCAGTGAACCCGCGTCAGGTACTGACCGCCATTACGCGCATCCTCGACGGGACGCGGCTGCGCCAGCAGGCATTGGCGCGCGAGTTTGTCGAGCGGTTCCGTGCCTTCGAGCAGGAAGGGTACAGCAGCGACTGGCGAGGCTGGATCGATCGGACCGCCGAAGTGACCCGCTGGGACGTGGCGCTGGATGAGGCGGGTGAAGGGGGACTTCGCGAATCGCTGGTCGGCCTCTACCCGGCGATGCGTCGCGAGTTCGCGCACTTCATCCGGCGCCAGTACCCCTCGTGGCTCGGTGACCTGCAGGGTGATCGTCCGCCGCTCTCCATCGATATCGTCTCGGAACACGTCGCGCCGCTGCTGACGACCGAGAAAGCGGCGTGCTTCATCGTCGTCGACTGTCTCCGGCTCGACCAGTGGCTTGGGCTCGCACCGCTCCTCGGGCAGTGGTTCACCGAGGAACGCTCCCACTACTACTCCATTCTGCCGACGGCCACGCCGTACTCGCGCAATGCGCTCTTCAGTGGCCTGTTTCCCGGCGAGATGGCCGGCATGTACCCCGACTGGTGGAAGGAGCGCGAGGACGAGTCGCTGAATGCGCACGAACGACAGTTGCTCGAGCTGCAACTGAAGGAACTCGGCCACAACGTGCCGGTGCGCTATCACAAGATCAGCACCCCGCACGAGTCCGAGGAGCTCGAACGCAAGATTGCGTCGGCGGTGATGACGGAAGGCGTGAGTGCCTTCGTGTTCAACTTCGTGGACCTGCTGACGCACAGCCGTTCCGACAATTCGGTGTTGCTGGAGGTGGCGAAGGATGAAGTCGCGCTCCGTCGCCTGACCCGGCAGTGGTTCGAGCGCTCGTCCCTCTTTTCGGTGCTCAAGGAAGCGGCACGCAAGAAGATCACGGTGATCCTGACCAGTGATCACGGGTCAATTCTCTGTCAGACGCCGGCGACGGTCTTTGCACGGCGCGATGCCACGCACAATCTCCGGTACAAGTTCGGCGAGGATCTGCGGGCCGAGAAGCTGGAGCAGGCGCTGTTGTTCCCGAACGCCGACGCCCTGCGATTGCCGCGCCGCGGGCTGGGCAAGAACACGCTCCTCGCGACGGGTGATTGCTATTTTGTGTATCCGACGAAGCTCCGTGAGTATCAGGGGCGCTATCGCGGCGGGTTCTTTCACGGTGGCGTCAGCCCCGAGGAAATGATCCTGCCCCTCGTACGCCTCGTACCCCGCCGCTGACCGTGTATCGCCGACTGCTTGGTATTCTGCGCCCGCATTCGTGGCGTCTGGCGGCCACGATCGCCTGCAACCTGATCGTCGCGGCCCTCGACGTCTTCTCGTTGACGCTGCTCATCCCGTTCCTGAAGACGCTGTTCGGCATCGAGCCCGTCGCCGGACCGCTCGATGCCGCCGCCGGCGGTGTGCAGGGAATGCTCACGGGGGTCGTCGGCCGGCTGATCGACCCCGCTGACAAGATGGGATCGCTGCAGAGCGTTGTGCTGCTGATCCTTGCGGTCGTGGCGCTCAAGAATGTGTTTGCCTGGATCAGCGGCCAGCTGGGTGCTGGCTTGCAGGAGTTGGTGACGCGCGACCTTCGGGACATGGTCTATCGCCATCTGGTGCAACTCCCGCTCTCCTACTTCCAGCGGACCAAGGTCGGCCAGGTCGTCACGCGGATCCTCACCGATACGGCGCAGACCAAGGCGCTGGTCACGGAGCTGGTCACCCGGTCGCTGCAGAGCAGCGCCACGATCATCGTCAGCATCCTCGTCCTGGTGTCGCTCAGCTGGAAGCTGACGCTCGTCGCTTTGGTGCTCGCCCCGCTGCTCACCGCGATGCTCCAGCCGATCCTGAAGAAGTTGCGCAAACGGCATCGTCGCCTGAGCAACGAGTACGGAGAAATGACGAGCATCGTGCAGGAGGCGGTGAGCGGCATTCGTCTGGTCAAGGCCTCGGGCGCCGAGCCCAATGAATCGCAGCGCTTCACCGATGCGAGCGGACGCTACGCCAGGGCGATGACTCGGGTGGCGGCGCTCGGTGCGCTGTCCCAGCCGCTGACGGAAGTCGCCGGGACCGCGATCGCCGTCCTCGTGCTCTGGATTGGCGCGCAGCAGGTGCTGGTTGATCGTACGCTCGATGGTGCCGACCTGATCGCCTTTCTGGTGATCGTGCTCCGCATGCTCCAACCGCTCAAGCAGCTGTCACAGGTGCCGTCCACGGCCCAGGCGTCGCTGGCCAGCGCCGAGCGGCTGTTCGATATCCTCGATGAGCAGACGGAGGCGCACGTTGATCAAGGGACGGTGAATGTCGTCGCACTCACCGACGGCGTGCGTTTCGATCAGGTCGCCTTCACCTACGGCGATGACGCGGTGCTGTCGGAGATCTCCTTCGATGCGCCGAAGGGAGAGATCGTGGCGCTGGTCGGCGCCAGCGGGGCGGGGAAGAGCACGCTGGTGGATCTGGTGCCGCGTTTCAACGCGCCAACCTCCGGCCGAATTCTGCTCGACGGCATCGATCTGCAGGACGTGACACTCACCTCGCTGCGGAAGCTGACCGGCATCGTGAGTCAGGACACGGTGCTGTTCAACGACACCGTGCGCTCGAACATCGCCTTTGGTGCTCCTGGTGCGTATGCGCAGGCGGCGATCGAGTCCGCGGCACGCGCGGCCAACGCGCACCAGTTCATCACCGAGCTGCCGCAGGGCTATGACACGGTCCTGGGCGAGCGCGGCACTCGCCTCAGCGGTGGGCAGCGGCAGCGGATCGCCATCGCCCGGGCGCTGCTCAGCGATCCGCCGATCCTGATTCTCGATGAGGCGACTTCGGCGCTGGACACGGAGAGTGAGCGGCTGGTGCAGGAGGCGATCGATCGGCTGCTTGCCGGCCGGACGGTCTTTGTCATCGCCCACCGCTTGAGTACCGTCGAGCATGCCCATCAGATTCTGGTACTCGAGCGCGGCCGGATCATCGAGCGCGGCACGCACGGGGCCCTCCTCGCGCAGCGTGGCGCGTATCACCGGCTCTATACGATGCAGTTTCGCGAACGCGACGCTGCTGACGCGCTGATGGTGGACGGATGAGTCGACTGGTCTTCTTTCATCCGTCGCCGGAGTGGGACGGTCTGGCGCGTGTGTACGCCGAGATCGGTACCGCGCTCGCGGCGCGCGGTGTCAGCGTGGCGATGGTGTGTCCCGCCGGATCAGTGGTGGCTTCGGGATGCGGGATCCTCGACATCCTGCCATTCGCGGATCGGGGCGCCTGGTTCAGCGATGGCATTCGTCTCGGCGCTCTGTTGCGCGAGTTCGGGAGTGACGCGGTGGTGGTGGCCGGTGATGAGGCCCAGCTGATGGCCGCCTGGGCGGTGCGTCGGGCCGGGCGCGGTGCGATCTTCCGCCGCATGCGCACCGGCGTTGCGAGCCCGGTCACGATGACGACGCGTCTCGCGGTGCGCCTCGCCCCGACCTGGTTCGTGCACAGCTCCGCGGCCGACTCGAAGGCCGCCGAACCCGTCAAGCGACTGCGCGGCCGGATCATTGCCGATATCGCGATTGACCCGGGACGGTTCGAGCAAGTCATCGCCGCGCCCACGCCGATCGGCACGACCACGATCGCCATCGTGACGGACGCCGAGTCGCAGCGCGCCACCGCGTCGGCATTGCGCACGGTCGCCACCATGCGCGCGCGCGGTCACGCGATCCGGGTGCTGATGCTCGGGACGCCCCATGATGTCAACGAAGTGCGCGTGCACGCGACGTCACTCGGACTCGGTGATGCCTTTTCGCTGCTTGGCAATCCGGTCGATCGGGCGCCGCTGCTGGCCGCGGCGGATCTGGTGTGGGTCGTCGCTGATCACGACGACGGTGGCATCGCGGTGCTCGATGCCATGGCGCTCGGCAGCGCGGTGATTGCCACGCGCGGCACGATGGCGGAGCGGTACCTGCGCCATGGCGAGACCGGGGTGATCGCGGAACGCGATGACGCGCTGGCCAGCGCGGCACTGATTACGCTGCTCCAGGCGGATGCCGGACATCTGCGTCGGATGGGGGAGAGTGCGAAGGCGGACGTGGTCGCCCGTCGTGGCTTGTCGGCCGTGTCCGAGGCGATCATGGGTGTGCTGCACGATGCGGCCGTCGCCCAGGTGGCCGCCTGACCGGCGTCGTCGTGCCAGCCCAGGCTGCGGCCCGCGCGCCCACGTTGCAGCACCGCGTCGAGTACCTCGCGATTCGACTCATCGTCGGCATGCTGGGCCTTGCCTCCTTCCGGACCGGCTCGAATATCGGTGCCTGGCTCGGTGTCCTTGGCTATCGGCTTGGTATCCGATCGCGAGTCGTGGAAACGCAGCTCGCCTTCGCATTTCCGGAGTACGACGCGGCGCAGGTGCGCGACGTCGCGACGCAGTCGTACGCAAACCTCGGTCGGACGTCGATCGAAGCGGCGATCATGGAGCATCGTTCCCCTCAGGAACTGATCGCACTCTTCGATCGCGTCGACGGGTGGGAGCATATCGACGCGGCCCTCGCGGACGGCCACGGTGCGTTGCTGGTGACCGGGCATCTTGGCAACTGGGAACTCGGCGGCAGCTACATCGCTGCGCGCGGCGTGCCGGTCGATGCCGTCGCGCGACACATGAGCAACCGGATCTTCGAACGCTATCTGACGCGCGTGCGACAGCGTTTCGGCGTCACCGTCGTCTTCGACGAAGAAGCGGTGCGGATCACGCCACGCAGCGTCCGGGCGAATCGGGTGGTGGGTTTCCTCTCCGATCAGGGTGTACTCGGGCTGGCCTCGGCTTTCGTTCCGTTCTTCAGCCGGCTGGCGAAAACACCGCGTGGTCCGGCGGTGTTCGCGCTGCGATTGAACGTGCCGGTGGTGTTCGCCGTCGCCATCCGGCAGCCGACAGGGAAGTACCGACTGATCGTCGAGCCCATTGAAGTCGTGCGCACGGGAAATCGCGAGGCCGATACGGTGGACCTCGTGGCGCGCTATACGGCGCGGATGGAATACTGGGTGCGACAGCATCCAGGGCAGTATTTCTGGCAGCATCGGCGCTGGAAGTATCAGCCGGCCGGCGCACCGCCACTACCGGACGGCATGTGACGACGGTCGCGGCGTCGCAGGGCCAGACGGCGGTCACCACGCACCGCAGTCCGCTGTACATCATGCAGCGTGACACACGCGCCATCCTTGGCACGATGCTCATTGCCACCCTGATCGCCGCGGCGATCGCCGCCCCGCTGCTTGCACGGTACGACCCGATCGCGATCGATCTTGGCAGCCAGTTGCTGCGACCTTCATCCGCACACTGGCTCGGCACCGATATTCAAGGCCGTGACATTCTCGCACGGCTGCTCTTCGGTGCGCGCATCTCCCTGTCGGTGGGCCTCGGTGCGCAATCAATCGCACTCCTCGTCGGTGGTACCCTCGGTCTGGTCAGTGGCTTCTACGGTCGATGGGTCGACGAACTCGTGATGCGCATCGCCGATGTCACGCTGGCCTTCCCGACACTGCTGTTGCTGATCGCGATGGTGGCGGCGTTTCAACCAAGCCTCGGCGTCGTGACGCTCACGATCGGGGTCGTGGGATGGGCGGGTGTCGCGCGATTGGTGCGCGGTCAGGTCATGGTGATCCGCGGGCTGGAATACGTCCAGGCCGCGCGCGCCCTCGGGGGCAGCGACGTCAGGATCCTGCTGCGGCATGTCCTGCCGGCAGTCACTGCGCCGCTCGTCATCGTGGGTACGCTGGGTATTGCGGCCGCGATCATGGCCGAATCGTCGCTGAGTTTTCTGGGACTTGGCGTGCAGCCACCCACGCCCAGCTGGGGCGGCATGATCGCCGACGCGCGCGATCTGTCACAGCTCCGTCGGGCGCCGTGGACCTCGCTCGCGCCCGGGCTCACCATCGGATGTGCGGTGCTCGCCTTCAATCTCCTTGGCGACGCGCTCCGCGACGCCACCGATCCCCGCCAACTCACGCGCCGCCTCGCGCAAGAGAATCGACCATGACGGACTTCCTCACCGCGCAGCAGCGCGAGTATCCGTGGATGACCGACAGTGCCGTGATCTACCTCGATCATGCCTCGACGGGAGCCTATCCGAAGCGCTGTGCGGACGCAGTCGCGGAGTACGTCGCCCTGCGTCACATGCCGCACACGCTCCGGTCGGAGCATTTCTTTGCGGTGCTGCAGCGGTCGCGCGAATTGGTCGCGACCCTGATCGGCGCGAGCGCCGACGAGATCGCATTGACGACGAACACGTCGCATGGACTGAACCTGGCGGCGTTCGCGCTGCCGCTCGGGCCGGGCGACGAAATCCTGACGGTGGACCGCGAGTTCCCGGCCAATGTGTTCCCGTGGATGAAGCGCGCCGAACGCACGGGCGCCACGATCGTCAGGCTCCCGTGCGTGAACGAGGTGCCAGACGATGCGGCGTTGCTCGAGGCGATCGCGACGCGACCGAATGTGAAGGTGGTCGCGGTGAGCTGGGTGTCGTTCTGCAGCGGGGCGCGGATCGACATCGATGCGGTCGGCCAGGCCTGTCGCGATCGGGGGATCTACTTCGTCGTCGATGCCATTCAGGGGATTGGCGCCTTGCCGCTCGATGTGTCGCGGACGCCCATCGATATCCTCTCGTGCGGCGCACAGAAGTGGCT
>JANPFJ010000486.1:0-1474 GCA_031423355.1 Gemmatimonadaceae bacterium
CAGCGGGCCTGTCGTGTCCAACTTCGCGAGCCGTTTCAGGAACCCGTCGCGGGCCATGGAGGGGATCCGCCCGTTGACCAAGCGGCTGGGCCGCGATGCCACGGGAACGAGTGGTTTGCCTGACACCGCGACGGTAGCCGAGTCGATGGTCGCAATCGCGGCGGCGAATTTTCCGCCGAAAAAACTGAGCGTCGAGCGGTCGAACTGTTTGTTGATCGCCGACCGTGCGCTGTCGGTGAGCGTGGCCGCCACGTAAGCCTTGTCCATGCGTAGGTACGCGTCGCCCAGATCGGCGCGCGTGATGGTGGGCTTCGCGGGCGGCGTTGATGATGCAGAGGTGGGCGGGGTCGCGGTCTGCGCCTGGCTGGCTTGAGCCGTCATGGCCGCCGTGGCCGCGAGCGCTATCGCGCGCCACACGAGCCGCCGAGGGCCGCCGCCTGGCAATTGAACCACAACCGTATTCGTGCTGTACCAAACTATCTTGCGCATCTATGTCCTCTGAGCCTTGGAGGCCTTGTGGGTTCCCGCTGCCATGCAACCACGAGACTGATCTTCGCGAAGAACGGGCAGTATGTGAGCATCATAGTGACACTAAAGAAACACCATACGATCACTATACCGTAAACAGACCGTCTATGGACAGGTATCGTTCTCCGGTATCGTAGCAAAACGTCATCACGCGCGCCCCATCTGGCATGCTGGGAATCGTTTGCGCCACGGCGGCCAGCGACGCGCCGCTGGAGATCCCAACGAAGATCCCTTCCTCGCGTGCGGCCCGCTGGGCGTACGTGAACGCGTCTTCTTCGGACACCTGCACCGACCCGTCAATCGATTCCATATGCAGATTTGACGGCACGAATCCCGGTCCAATGCCCTGGATGCGATGCGGACTTGGCGCTCCGCCGCTGATCACCGGCGACTTGGCCGGCTCCACTGCCAGCACCTGGAGGGCCGGGAAATACATCTTGAGGACGTCGGAGCAGGCGGTGATGTGGCCGCCGGTTCCCACGCCCGTAATCAGATAATCGATGCCTTCCGGAAAATCCTGATGAATTTCCTGGGCCGTGGTTGCCGCGTGGATGTTGAGGTTAGCCACGTTGTCAAACTGCTGCGGCATCCACGCGCCCGGTGTTTGGGCCACCAATTCCGTGGCGCGCGCGATGGCGCCCTTCATGCCCTGCTCGCGGGGCGTGAGATCGAAAGTCGCGCCGTACGCCGCCATGATGCGCCGCCGTTCGATGGACATCGACTCGGGCATCACGAGGATCAGCTTGTAGCCCTTCACGGCGGCCACAAGCGCCAAGCCGATGCCGGTGTTGCCCGACGTTGGCTCGATGATCACGCTGTCTTTGGTGAGCAGCCCCTGTCGCTCCGCATCCTCGATCATCGCCAACGCGATGCGGTCCTTGATGCTCCCGCCCGGGTTGGCGCGCTCCATTTTCATCCAGACGTGAACGCGCGGGTCGAACAGGCG
>JANPFJ010000487.1:0-1326 GCA_031423355.1 Gemmatimonadaceae bacterium
TATTCACCGGTGCGATGGACTACTGGGCGAACGTCGAGGCAGTGACCTGGTTCACCCGTGAAGTGCTTCCGCTGGTGCGACTGCGGCATCCCGGGGCGACGTTCGTCATCGTCCTAGACGACCTCAACAACGCCGCGCGCACTGAGCAGATTGATTCCGCCACTCGCGCGAAACGTGTTCTCGTCGCCGGCTTTGCCGGTCAGGTTGAGCACCGACGAGACGCGACCTCCAAACTTCGCGGGAAAGCCGCCCGCATAGAGCTGAATATCCTTGAGTGCGTCCGTGTTGAACGCGCTGAAGAGTCCAAAGAAATGGTCGACATGATACACGGTCATACCGTCGAGCAAGACCAAGTTCTGATCAGGTTTCCCGCCGCGCACCGACAGGCTCGCGCTCCCGTTGCCGGCGCCAGCAACGCTGGGCAGCATTTGCAAGGTGCGAAACACGTCGGCTTCACCAACCGAGGGCATGGCTTCGACCTGCGCCGTCGAGATGGATTGCACGCTCACGTCGCGTCCGATCGAGACCACGGTTGGCGACACGTCGGTCGGCGCTCGCACCTCCGTCGTGCTGAGTCGGACGATGGCTTTGGAGAGCGCGACCGCGATGGGCGCGCGGACGGTATCTCCGTCGAAGGCGATCGTGCGCGTGGCGTAACCCACGTACTGCACGCGCAGCTGTTGCGGACCTCCGGCCACACCCAACAGTGTAAAGCGCCCATCGGCGTTGGTTTGCACGACGCGAGCAGACGAAGCGACGCCGACGCGTGTGTTCGGCAGCACCTCGCCACTCGCCGAATCGCGGACGACGCCGGCGATGTTGTGCACCACTCTACCCGCAGGATTCTGCGGGTGCGCGGCCGTTAACGGCGCGGCAGTGAGCAGGCTGAGCGAAAGCCACCACGATCGAACCATGACCCATCCATCAGCAGGGGAGATCTCATACGGCGCGTGATGCACGTCACGAATACGAGCACAACACCGAGCCGAGCAAAGACCCTACTCCTGAACGCGACGAGTCGTTGGGTGGACGCCTATGCTGGGCTCGCACCCTCCCGAGCGATAGCGGACGCCGTGCGGAGCCCCACCGCGGCAAAGGTCAGCGTGCCGTTGCAGCACGAGGCACTCACCTGCGCCGGCGCCCCGGCAACCCACAGATTTTCGTGGTCATGCGCACGGCCCCAGGCGTCCACCACGCTGGTCATGGGGTCGTTGCCCATACGACAGCCGCCGGCCGGATGCTCCTGACCAAGATCGTTGGCGCTGTTCTCCATGCGAAGAATGTCGCCGCCACCGGCCTTGGCCATGCGTGTGAAGAGCGCGCGGA
>JANPFJ010000488.1:0-31857 GCA_031423355.1 Gemmatimonadaceae bacterium
CCCCCTTGACTTGCATGTGTTAAGCACGCCGCCAGCGTTCGTCCTGAGCCAGGATCAAACTCTCCAAGAAGAATTCAACTAGCTCTCGCGAACCGCTCACAACTTCCCATTACTGGACCATCATGAGACGGTCCGGAATCATAAATTCGTGTTTTGAATCTCTATGCCGCAGAGCACGAACCCCACGGCTTAACGAGATACCACCACTCGCTTCTCTCTCGATTGTCAATCAGCGTGATCGATGTGGAGCGCATCCAACCCGCGCATCGCAACACCGTGTCGTCCGTGCCCCGTATCCGGGACAGACACCAATGATAGCCTGCCAATCTCCCCAGTCAACCCCTCGAGCGGAGAAAAATCAGGCAGCGTGCAGCACCGAAAACATTCGCGCAATTCATCGCCGCAGCGCGACCAATTCCGGCCGCGCGGTCCGCCAGGTCCTCAGGCAATTCCACACCAAATCTCACAGGTCCGAGTCGTCCTCACCCGGAATCCGTTCATACCGATCTTCCGTGAAATCGATCTCATCGGCCTCGTCGTCATCGTCCTCGTCATCATCCAGCTCGTCGTCCTCGAATTCGTCGAGGTCGTCGTCATCGTCATCCTCGTCCTCATCGTCATCCAGATCATCATCGTCAAGACCGTCGTCGTCGAGATCGTCCTCGTCCGCGCCATCGGCACCGGGACCAGCGGCCCGCACGGTGCGACGGGGGCCACTGCCTGTTACGCCATCTCCGGCGCCCATCGATGCCCACGCCTCATCCGCTGATGCCATCGATGCCCTCACTGCCTGTTCCGACATGCCTGCGTTCTCCCCGTACGTTCAGAGGTCGTGAAGTCGTGCGACGGATGGCGCACCAGCCACCCGTCGCACCCATACGTCAATCGCGATCGCGTTCCTTCTTCAGGTCACGCGTGTTCCGCTTGCGGTCGATGGTGTTCAACACCTTCTTGCGCAACCGGATCGACTGCGGCGTCACCTCGATCAATTCGTCTTCCTCGATGTACTCGAGCGCGCTTTCCAGCGTGTGAATGCGCGGCGGCTCGAGCACGATCGCATCGTCCGCCGACTTGCTCCGCATGTTGGACAGCTTCTTCTCCTTGGTCGGATTCACATCCATGTCGCCCGGACGTGAATTCTCGCCCACCACCATGCCTTCGTAGACCGGCTGGCCAGGCTCCACGAAGAGCGTGGCGCGCTCGCCGAGGTTGCCCAGCGCAAAGGCGATGATCGTGCCGTTCTCCATGCTCACCAGCACACCGCGCGTCCGGCCATCCAACGCGCCGGACCAGGCCCCGTACTCGAGGAAACGATGATGCATGATCCCGGTGCCACGCGTATCCGTCAGGAACTCGGAGCGGTACCCGAACAGGCCGCGCGCCGGAATGCGATACGTCAGTCGCACCATGCCCTGCCCGGGATTCTTCATCTCGGTCATCTCGGCCTTGCGGGGCCCCAGCTTCTCGATCACCGCACCGACATAGTCATCAGGGACGTCGATCAGCAGCTCCTCGTATGGCTCCAGCTTCTCACCCTTGTCACCAATTCGCGTGATCACCTTCGGGCGGGACACCTGAAACTCATACCCCTCACGGCGCATGGTTTCCATCAGGATCGACAGGTGCAACTCGCCGCGACCACTGACCTTCCAGGTGTCGGTGTTGTCCGTCTCCTCCACCCGGAGCGCGACGTTCCGCTCCAGTTCCTTCATCAGGCGATCACGCACCTGCCGTGACGTGACGAACTTCCCTTCCTTGCCCGCGAATGCCGAGGTGTTCACCTGGAAATCGACGCTGATCGTCGGCTCCTCCACGGCGATCCCTTCGAGGCGCTCCTGAAACGACGGATCGGTGATGGTCAGGCCGATCTCGACGTTCTCCAACCCGGCAACCGACACGATTTCCCCGGCCGACGCCTCCTGCACTTCGACACGCTCCAGCCCCTCGAAGCAGAACAGCTTCGTGACCCGACTGTTCTGGATCGGCTGTTTGGGATCCATCTGCAGCAGCGACACCGTGTCGCCCACCTTGATCTTGCCCATCTCGACGCGGCCGATGCCGAGGCGCCCGAGATAGCTCGAGTAATCGATGGTCGAGACGAGCATCTGGAAGGGGCCCGTCGCATCATTCGGCGGGATCGGCACATACTTCAGGATCGCATCGAACAACGGATTCATCGTCGTCCCCTCGACGTCGAGGTCCATCGTGGCAATGCCCTGACGCGCGCTGGCGTACACCACCGGCGCGTCCAGCTGCGCTTCGGTGGCATCGAGCTCGATGAAGAGGCTCAGCACCTCGTCGTGCACGCGCATCGGATCGGCGCCAGGGCGGTCGATCTTGTTGATGACGACGATCGGCACGCGGCCGAGCTCGAACGCCTTGCGCAGCACGAAACGCGTCTGCGGCATCGGGCCGTCGAAGGCATCGACCACCAGCAGCACACCATCCACCATGCGCATGATGCGCTCCACCTCACCGCCGAAGTCGGCGTGGCCCGGTGTGTCGATGATGTTGATCTTGTTCTCTTTCCAGCGGATCGACGTGTTCTTTGCAAGAATCGTGATGCCGCGTTCCTTCTCGAGCGGATTGGAATCCATGACACGCTCGGCGACAATCTGATTCTCGCGGAACGCTCCGGCCTGGCGGAGCATCTGATCCACGAGAGTCGTCTTACCGTGGTCGACGTGCGCAATGATGGCAATGTTACGAATAGACATGCTGGAAACTTAGTCCGGGGGCCAAGGACCCCCCGAAACTCGTGTGTTTCCGGGCATCGCCGACCGTGCCGCTTCGGTCATCCATCGCGGGCAGGGCGGCCGGACTCCCGCATCGGCGCTGCCGACGCTGCCTACGCCGCCGCGGCCGACGCCACCCGGTCGAGGGTGATGCCACGTGACTGCAGTGCCTGCTGGAACCCACCCTTGTCGACCGCCTTGAGCCACGCATCGTTCGCGTCCACCAGGTCGCGCTCGACCAGGTCCAACAGCGCGTCGTTCATGGTCACCATGCCCAGCTTCTTCGACGTCTGCATCACCGTCGGGATCTGGAAGGTCTTGCCTTCACGGATCAGGTTCGAGACGGCCGTGTTCGACAGCAACACCTCGCGCGCGGCTGCCCGCCCGCCCCCCTTCTTCTTGACGAGCGTCTGCGAGATCACACCACGCAGCGACTCGCTGAGCATGGTCCGGATCTGTGCCTGCCGATCGGCTGGGAACTGATCGATCAGTCGATCGACCGTGCTCGGCGCCGTCGTGGTGTGCAGCGTTCCGAAGACGAGATGCCCGGTTTCGGCGGTTTCAATGGCACATTCGATCGTCTCGAGGTCGCGCAATTCGCCAACCAGGATCACGTCCGGGTCCTCACGCAACGCGGCCCGCAAGGCGGCCTTGAAGCTGTTCGTGTGCACGCCGACCTGCCGCTGCGTCATGATGCACTTCTTGCTGGCATGCACGAACTCGATCGGATCCTCGATCGTGATGATGTGATCGGTTCGCGTGCGGTTGACCAGATCGATCATGCCGCACAGGGTGGTGCTCTTGCCGCTGCCGGTGGGGCCGGTGACCAGCACCAGTCCCTTGGTCAGATTGCAGAGCGCCTTCTCATGCTCGGACAGGCCAAGTTGCTCGGCCGTGATGATCGTCGACGGAATCAGTCGAAACACGGCGGCGGCGCCACACCGGTCACGCAGCGCATTGCCGCGGAACCGCGCGACGCCGGGGATGTCGATCGCAAAGTCGGTGTCGTTCCGCTCCGCGAACTCGACCCGGTTCCGTTCCGGCATTGACGCGATCAGCATCTGCTCCAGCTGATCACCACCGAGGGGTGCCGCACCACTGATCCGGAGCAGATCACCATCGCGCCGGACGATCGGTGGTTCGCCGACACGCAGATGCAGGTCGCTGCCCTTCTGTGCCGCCAGCGCGCGAAGCAGCGCGTCAAGTGCCTGTCGTGGCCCGCTGTCGAGCACCGGCGTGGCTTTCGCGACCGCCGCTTCTTCGCGAAGCGCGGAATCGGCCGAGCTGGCGGGGAGTATCTGCGCCACCACGCGTCCGTCCGCATCGCGCTGAATCGAACAGTCCACCGGCACGCCGTTGCCGTCGTACGCAAAGCGCGCTGGCCCCCCGCCCATCACCGCTGCCTGCAGCGACGCCGGCGCAATCTCGCGCAACAAGCCGACAATCTGTTCGGCACTCAGTGGCTGTTTCGTGATCGGACGCGTGCCACCATCGAAGCGGAGCTCCGCCACGGCCCCTTCGTACAGCACCAGCGTCGTTGGGGGCGCGGTGCCGAGCGCCATCAGGAACTTGTCGAGCGTAGCCATGGAGAGCCTGCGGCAGCGAGCGTGGGACTGGCGTTCAACCGGTAGTGGGTCGGCTGCCGATCCGTTGGTGGACGGAAGGTCGTACGTTCTGGGCAAAGGACGCCCGGCACGCCCGCCGGTCACGTGTGGCAGTTCCAATCCACACAGGTGTTTGCCGCGGCGCGGCCACGCGAAACGTTAGCCGCTGGTGTGGTTGGCGAGTCGCGCGCAGAGCGACACCGCGTGACGGAAGCTTGACACGTCGGCGATGCCCTGCCCGGCGATGTCGAGTGCGGTGCCGTGGTCAGGCGACGTGCGCGGAAACGGCAACCCGAGCGTGACATTCACGCCGGCGCCGAAGGAGGCGACCTTGATCGCAGTCATCCCCACGTCATGATACGGCGCGATCACGACGTCAAACTCGCCTCGCATGGCGCGGACGAACACCGTGTCGGCCGGGAACGGACCCAGCGCACCCATCTCGGCGGCAATCGGCGCCAGCAATTCGGTGTCGTCCGACCCGAACCGGCCACCGTCGCCGCCGTGCGGGTTGAGCGCGCAGAGTGCGATCCTCGGCGCGCGGATGTCATACCAGTGCTGCAGCCCTTCGCGCGTCAGACGGATGGCATCGCGCAGGACGTCTGCGGTCAGTGCCGCGGGGACGTCACGCAGGGGCAGGTGCGTGGTTGCCAGCACCACCCGCAGCGTTTCGCTGGCCAGCATCATGGCTGTCTTGCGGCCCGTGAGATCGGCCAGCAGCTCGGTGTGCCCAGGCGCATCGTAGCCGCCGAGCAGCAGTGCATGCTTGTCGAGTGGAGCGGTGACGATGCCGCGCACCGCGCCCGAAAGCGCCAGTTCCACCGCACGCACGACGGCATCACCCGCCAGCCGCCCCGCCAGCGCTGCGCCGCCGCTGGGCGACCACTCACCGATTGCCTCGTGCACGTCGACTTCGGTGCCGCGCGGACCAACCAGCAACAGTTCGCACTGCGCGGTGATCGCGTCGTCGTCCAGCATCGCCTGCACCAGCTCGGGTCCGATGCCACGAGGGTCGCCAAGCGTGACCGCAAGGCGTGGGCGACGGCGCGTCACGCGCAGACCGGCAGCATCGCTACCGCTCCGGTGGTTCGACCGGCGCCGGCGCCGGCAAGCCGGGGATCGGGTTGCGCAGCACGAACGTGCTGGCACGCAAGCCGTCGATGAAGCGGCGCATCGAGCGCTCGTCCACCAGCTGGGCCCGGATCTTCTCGCGCACTTCGCCGACCGAGTAGAGCCCTTCCTCCTGCTGGCTGAGCAACTGGAAGACCACGAACTTCTTGGTCCCGCGGCGCGCATTGTCGATGGCGAATGGTGCGCTGATCCCATTCACCTTCAACCCTTCCAGCGCCTTCTGATACGCGGGCGGCAGTTCAGCGCGCGGGAAGGGATCGTTGAACGCACGGATTTCGTCGGGGTCGTGGAACTTCGCACTGAGCGTGTCGTATCGCGAGCCGCTGCGCCACGCGTTCGCGAGGCTGTCGGCCAGCAGATTGGCACGCCGCTCATCGGCCGAATCGAGCGCTGGAATGATCAGGATGTGGCGCGCCTTCACTTCCTTCGGCTGCACCTTGTCGACGCGGATGATGTGAAAGCCGAAGCTCGTTTCCACCACCGGGCTGATCACGCCGGGCGGCAACGCGAACATCATGCGGTCGAACTCCGGCACCATCTGACCACGGCGATTCCAACCCAGATCACCGCCGGTTTCCTTGTTTGACGGGTCCATGCTCTCGCGCTTCGCGATCAGCTCGAAGTTCCCACCGCGCTGAATCTCGATCAGCAGCGAGTCCACCTTGGCCCGCGCCTTTGCCTTCGCCGCGGCAGTGGGGGTCGGTCCGATCACGATCTGGCGAAAGGTCACCTGCGCCTGACGCTTCGGCAGTGTTGTCCGATTCTTCTCGTACATCTCGATGACGTCGCCTTCGGACACCAACGCCCGCACGAGCTTGCCGTCGGCCTTCATCTTCTCGATCAGCTTGCGCTGGACCTGCTGCCGCTTGGCGGCATCGATCAGCGTCTTGCGATACTCCTCAGGGGAACCAAATCCCGCGCCCGCCAGTGCCTGACGGAACTCCTGATCACTCTTGAACTGGTCGCGAATCTTCTTCAGCTGCCCTTCCACCTCCGGCAACACATCGCCGTCCGTGACCTCCACCTTCTCCACGACGGCCCTCTGCACCAGGATCTCGGCGTCGATAAGCTCATCGATCATCTTCTCGATCAGCTTCCGGTGCTCGACCGTGTCTTCCGGAATCGGCATCCCCTGAGCGCGCCGCGTGTTGTACTCCTCGAGCACCTCACTCCACAGGATCGGGTGATCGCCAGCGATGGCGATCACTTTGTCGACCGCCACCACCACGGGCCCCGGCCTGGAGCCGCCGGGCCGGACGGCAGGCGGGGTCTGGGCCTGCAGCGCGAGCGCGCAGGTCAGCGAGGCGGCGAGAATGGCAAGTGGTCGAGTCATGCGTCGAGTACCCGGCAGGCGAGGCGTCGGTTCATCACCCGAGCGGTGGGAGTCCGAGCCACACAGCAATGTAGAACGGGGGAGCACGGCGTTCGTGCTCCCCCGCTGATCTGACAGCACCCGCTGCCTACGGCTTGGCCGGGACTGCGGGCTGGGCCGGCACCGTCTGGAGCGCCTTGTCAGGCCCTGGCTGTGACTCACCCGGCATCGGTACCGCCGACGCCGGCCGGTTCGCGGCACGCGTCGAATCGGCCGATCCACGAAGCTTGTTGGCTGCCTCGAGCGCACGGTCGACGCCGGCGTCGACGATCTTGGCGCCCGGGTAACGCATCCGGAGCATCAAATCCATCGAGCGAGCGATCGGAACGAATGCCCCGTCCTTCACCAGCATGCTCTCGAGGAAGGTGTTGACCCGGCCCGTCGCCAGCACTTCGCGCGCGGCCGGCGTCTTGGCGCTGTCGATGAGCTGATTCGGCGCGACACCGAGCTGCGTCCAGGCATTGATCACCAGCGTGCGGAACTCCGCGCGGATCTGGCTCTTCTCCTGGTCACTCAGGTCAACCTTGGCGCTGTCAGCCTGTGCCAGAAACAGCTCATTGCGCATGAAGTTCTTGATCAGCGTCGGAATGATCGTATCCGGCGCATTCTGGATCTGCGGAATCAGGCCCTGCTCGGGCGGATAGGCATCGATCCAGCGCACCAGCTGGCGGGCCGTGAAGTCGCCGCGCTTGCTTGAACCAAGGACCATTCCACTCGCGCGATAGCTGTCGAGATCGGCCACCACGTCGCGCGCCATCTTTGGCGCGTCCGACTTGACCGCCACCGTGTTCGCCGCTTCCAGGCGGGCCCAGTACGTCGACTCGGCTGCCGCAGCACCGCGCTGCTGCATGAGCTGGGCGACAGTCTGTGTCACGGCGGAGTACACCGGGCGGAAGATGATATGGAATCCGAACCGCGTCTGGACGACAGGAGAGATCTCGCCTGGCTTGGTGCTCACGACGCCCGCTTCGAACTCGGGCGCCATCATGCCCTTCGGGAAGGCACCGAGCGAGCCACCCTGCTGCGCAGATCCCGGGTCCTGACTGAAGCGCGTCGCGAGCTGCGAGAAATTCGCCGGCGTGAGCACCTTGCGAAGCGAGTCGGCGCGCGCCTTCAGCACCGCGATCTGCTGTGGTGTGGCATCCTTCTCGGGCGCCCGGAACAGCACATGGCTGGCGGCAAGGACTTCACCGTTGTTGTAGCGCGCTTCGCCGTCGGTTGGCGCAGTCACGGTCCAGCCCTTCGAGACCACCTCGAAGAACTTCCGCGCGCGGGCGTTTGCGATCGGTGCCCAGAGTGCCGAATCGAGCGACTTCGGATCATTGAGCGAGTCGCCGTTGGCACCGGCCTTGGCCAGCAGCTGATAATTGACCCAGAGATCGGCCACGACGCGCACGACATCCTTGCGGAGCGGCACCTTCGACGCGCCGAGCAGCTCGGACAGCTTCTTGACGGTCAATTCCTGTGAGCCCGCCTTCGCGACGGTATCCGCGTGGGCGCTGAGCGCTCCGCTGTTGCAGCCGGCCAGCTGGGCCGTGGCGACAACGGCAATCGCGGCAAGGACAAGTCTTCTCATTCGTTGAAACGGGTACGGGTGAAGGCTGCGACGGTCTGACAGGAACGGGCAGCCACCGGTGGATCAGCGGCTCAGACTACGCAACGAGCGGACGAGGCCCTCGAGCACCGCCGCTCCGCCGAGTCGCGTGAGCTTGAGCGTCAATGGTTGCGCGCGGCGCACCTCGGCCTGGAACTGCACTTCGTGGAAGGCGGCGCTGAGCCCCTTCATCCGGGGCACGGCGTCGGCGCGAAACGTAATACGGCCCTCGTCCCCCCGCACCAGCATGGCTTCGATTCCCAAGGTGCCTCCGAGCAAGCGCAGCTGGGCAAGATCGAAGTACGCCGACGCCGCGGGGGGCAGCGGCCCGAAGCGGTCTCGGACCTCGACGGCGAGGGCCTCGATTGCGGCCGCGTCCGGCGCCTTGGTGAGGCGACGGTAGACATCGAGCTTGAGGTCCTGCATGGGGACGTAGTCGTCCGGCAGGAAGGCGGGCACATCCAGCGAGACGTCCGACGGCTGCGGTGGCGGCGCCGAGTCACCGCGCTGAATGCGGCCAACCGTCTCCTCCAGCAATCGGAGGTACAGGTCGAACCCGACCGTGTGCACGAAGCCGCTCTGCTCCGGGCCGAGCAGATTGCCCGCCCCGCGCAGTTCCATGTCCTTCAACGCGACCCGGTAGCCACTGCCGAGGTCGGTATTGTGTTCCAGCACCCGCAGGCGGCGCTCGGCATCTTCGTCGACGATGTCCGGCACCAGCAGGTAGCAGTACGCCCGCCGGTGCGATCGGCCGACCCGGCCGCGGAGCTGATAGAGCTGCGCCAGACCGAAGTGGTCGGCCCGATCCACGAACATGGTGTTCGCGTTCGAGACATCGAGCCCGCTTTCGACGATCATCGTGCTGACCAGGATATCGGCCTCGCCGCGCACGAACTGTCGCATGACCTCCTCCAGTTCGCGCTCCTTCATCTGGCCGTGGCCGACGACGACGCGCGCGCGCGGCACCAGGCGCTGCAGATGATCGGCCATCGCCAGGATCGTCTCGATCCGGTTGTGCACGAAGAAACACTGGCCACCGCGATCGAGCTCGCGACTGACGGCTTCTTCGATCAGCGCGTCGTCGTTCGGTTCCACGTAGGTGAGCACCGGACTCCGGTCGCGAGGCGGTGTCTGCATCAGCGTCATGTCGCGGAGCCCCGCCAGTGACTGATGCAGCGTGCGCGGAATCGGCGTGGCCGTGAGCGTCAGCACGTCGGTTTCCATCTTCAGCTGCTTCAGGCGTTCCTTGTGCTTCACGCCGAAGCGGTGCTCCTCGTCGACGATGATCAAGCCGAGGTCACCGAAGACCACGTCCTCGCCGAGCAGTCGGTGGGTGCCAATGACGATGTCGACTTCCTTCCTCTTCAGGCGCTCGAGGGTGATCGCCTGTTCCTTCTGTGTACGGAACCGGCTCAATTCCTCGATCACCACCGGAAAATCCGCCAGTCGATCGCCGAAGGTGCGCACGTGCTGGTCGGCGAGAATCGTCGTCGGCACCAGCACCGCCACCTGCCGACCGCTCTGCACCGCCTTGAACGCCGCGCGAACGGCGATCTCGGTCTTGCCGTAGCCGACGTCGCCCACCAGCAGCCGATCCATCGGCCGACCACTCTCCATGTCGCGCTTGACGTCGCTGGTGGCGCGGCGCTGGTCGGGCGTATCCTCGAACAGGAAGCCGCTTTCGAGCTGCATCTGCCAGGTGGTGTCGGGCACGTGCGCGGGCCGGCTGGCGATGCGACGGCGCGCATAGAGATCGAGCAACTCGTGCGTCATCTCGAGGATCGCGCTGCGCGTCTTGTCGCGCTGCTGACTCCACTTGCGCCCACCGAGCTTGTGCAACCGGGGTGGCGGTGCATCCGCGCCAACATCACCGGCCGCGCGGTATCGCTCCACCTGATCGATCCGATAGAGCGGCACGTTCAGTCGGTCGCCGCCTTCGTATTCAATCACTGCGACTTCGATCGTGCTCGCGCCCACGAAGGTGGTCGAGAGCCCGCGGTAGATGCCGATGCCATGCTCGAGGTGGACGACGTAGTCGCCGCTCTTGAGCGCGGTGACCACATCGAGCGCCGCGCCGCCGCCATACTTGCGCGTGCGACGGATCCGGCGTTCGCGACGGAAGATCTCATGGTCCGTGAGGACACGCAGTCCTTCACGGCCATCCGACGGCGGCAGCAGGAACCCGGCGCCCAGCACACCGAGGGCGAGTGTGGCACCGGTGCCGCGACCCCGGTCGTTGAGCAGCTCCTCGAGGCGTTCCAGCTGCCCGCTGTTGTCACACAGAATCAGCGTCGGCAGGCCGGCGGCGACCAGCTTTCGCAAGGCCGCCATGTCACGTCCGACGGTTTCCGGGGCGCGGGCGGGAAATCCGACATCGATCGCGCTCGACGGATCGACGATGCGTATCGTGCCGAAGCCGCGCAGCCGCTTGCGTGTCTCGTCGGGGTGCTCGAACAGCCGTTCCCGGGCGGGTGCATCTTCGCCGCGACGCCGTGCCAGCTCGACGTGATGATGCGCCTCGTCCCACGTGCGCTTGAGCTCCGGCTCGACGCTGGTGCCGAGCGGCTGCACGAAGATCGTGTCGGGGGGCAGCAGATCGGCGAGCGTCACACGCTCGTACGCGGCGTCGCCATGCTCGGTGGCCGGAATGTCCACCGGGAGCACCAGTGCCACGGTCGCGTCGCGCGTGCTGCGCTGCGTGAGCAGGTCGAAGTGCCGCAGCTCGACGATCTCGTCGCCCCAGAACTCGAGACGGGCGGGCTCCGCCATGCCAAAGCTGTAGATGTCGAAGATGCCGCCGCGCACACTGTACTGTCCGACATCATCCACCATCGGCACACGCTCGAAGCCGTGCGCGTCGAGGTGTTCCGACAACGCTTCAAGCCGCCACGCATCGCCCTTGCGCAGCTCGAGCCGCGCCCGCGCCACGGCACGCGCGAGCTGGGTGCGCTCCATTAGCGCGCGCGAGGTCGTCAGCAGCAGCCCCACCGCACCACGCGAGAGCTTCTCGAGGGTCTCGACACGCTCGCCCGCCACTTCCGTGTGCGGTTCGACTTCGCCGAATCCTTCGCGTGGCGGATACAACGCGATGCCATCGGCGTCAGCGAGCGCCGAGAGGTCCGCCAGCCAGCGTTCGGCATCCGGGAGCGCATCGGCCACGACCACGATCACGCGCCCCGGAAGGCGACGCGCCAGCGCGGCAATCAGCACGGCGTCACTCGAGCCGTGCAGCCCAGCCACCGTCAGCACACGATTCGGCGCCGGCAGGGTGTTGAAGACTCGCGAAAACTGCGGCAGCCGTTCAATCGCGTCGAGCAGGGTCGGAAGGCCCATCAGGCGGTGCGTGCAGGTGAGTCGGCGCCAGCCGTGGCGCGAGTACGGTAGCGCCCGGAGACCCAGGCTTCGGCCAGCACCGTCAGCAGTGCGAACCAGAGCAACGGTGCTGCCAGTGGCTGTGATGCGCCCGACTGGCGCACACTGCTCAGAAACGCGGGTGTCTCTGCGGAAACGATCGCGCGCCCGGCACCACCGAAACGCGCGACCAGCTCCGTCGCGGTCGCACGCGTCAATCGTGGCTCGTCAGGATCGAGGTGCACTCCAACCGCGCCGAGCCGCTCCGTGCCCCGCATCCAGAAGTAGACGCCGGGCAACGCCGGTGCGGTCATCGCACCGGTTCGCACGGGGCGGCGCGACGCCGTATCAGCGCCGACCAGTTCCGTCGCGCCAGCCGGTGGACTCAACGGGTCGCCAGCGGCGACGAGCGTGGCGACCGTCGTGCCGGAGGCGAGATTGCTGATCGCATCGGCGAGCCACGGCACGAACGTGGCGCGCACCGGCAACGTCGTCGCGGCGGGAGTGAGTGCAGAACCGAGCACCAGCCATTTCGGCCCGCGCACCAGCCACACAGCGCTCCCCGCCGTCGCCACGGTGTCGCCAATCGCTCCCGGCTCCGCAATCAGCGGAAACCACTGCGTGACGCGAATCGCCGTGTCGCCGCGGAAATCGCCGTGCGCGCTGCGCACCACCTGGGTCCCACGCTGTTCGGCGCCGAATCGCCACGGAATCGCGAGCCGCGCGAGCGCCGCGTTGGCGGTGGCGACGCCGCCAGCATCGGCGGGCGGAAGAATGAGCGCCGGAAGCGTCGAGACAGCCGGCGCCGACGCGATGCTCACCGTCACCGGCGCGTTGGCACGGATCCGTCCACTCTCGCGGAGGGACGCCACGGCGGCAGCAGCAAACTCGCCCGCCGACTCGCGCACCGCCGGCGCAGCCCCAACGACGATGGGTATGATCGCGTGATCGTCGGCGCCAACACCCGACGGTTCGATGGTGACGTCCAGCGCCTGCCATCCCTCGCCGGCGCCAAGCAGCGGAATCCGAGCCGTTGCCACCGAATCGCCCTTGTTGCGCACGAGCACGCCGCGTGCAATCGTCGCGTTGCCGATCGCGATGCGATACGCCGTGCTGTCGCGGACCGGCTGCACCGTGAGTTCGAGCGTGCCACGTGGTGTCCACCACTGCGGTTGCGCCGTCGCCGAGATGATGGCGCCGTTGGGAGGCGGTGCCAGCGTCGGGACGAACACCCGGATGCGCGACGATCCCGTGGGAAGGTCGGTTCTCCAGGCGGAGCGCTGGCCGTCGGTCAGCACCGCAACCGCTCCACCGTCGTCGCCATCGCCCTGCGACAGCGCGACGGCCGTGCGCACTGCCGCGTCGAGGTGCCCCGCGCCCGGGAGGCCGATGACGCGGGACAATGCGGCGTCAATGGCATCCGGCCCGGTGTAGACCGTGCCGTCGGCGGTAATCAGCCAGATGCGTTCAGCCGACCGCGATGCCGCGCGCAGATCGCGGGCCGCCGCCGTCAGGCGATCGAGCACCGGTGCGCCGCCCACAATCGCGGCAGTGCTGACTGAGTTGTCGAGCACGATCGCCAGGGTCCGTGGTGTGCCTTGCCCTCGAGTCCAGATCGGCTTCGCGGCTGCCAGTGCCAGCAGCAGGACGATCAGGATGCGGAGGACAAGCAGCAGCAGGTTCTTGGCGCGGACGTCGCGGCTGGAATCGCGTTCGGCGGCCTGCAGATAGCGGACCGCCGGGAATTCGACGCGCGAGCCGATGTTGCGCCGCAACAGATGCAGCAGGACCGGGATCGCCGCGAGGGCAGCCAGCGAGAGCCAGAGTGGAGCGAGGAACGCCACGAGTCTGCGTCAGCCTCGCACGAAGTCGCGCGCCGCGAAGGCGCGGTGGAGCGGCAGTCCGAATGGTTCGATGGTATCGCAGAGGGCGTACCGCGCGCCCTGCTCCACGAACAGGGTCCGCCAGGCTTCGATCGCCTGCTCGACGGCCGCGTTGTACGCGGCGCGGATTTCGCGCGCACTGGCCGCCACCTCGACGCCGGTCTCCGAATCGATGAAGCGGGCATCGGTACTCACATCGAGCACCCGCTCGCCGGGATCCATGATATGCATCACCAGCACGTCGTGGCCCGCCGCCCGGAGCGCACGCAACCCCGGTGCGACCGTCTCCGGATCGACCAGCAGATCGGTGATCGCAATCACCAGCCCCGGTCGTCGGATCAGGTGAGATGCCTGCTGCAGTGCCAGATCGAGCCGGGACTCGCGGCCGGTCCCCTGCTCGAGCATCGCACCAACGAGGCGCTGGAAGTGCGCCGGACGGGCCCGAGGTGGCACGACGGTCCGCACGGCGTCATCAAACCGGACCAGTCCGACCGCGTCGCGCTGCTTGAGGAGCAGCAACGCCAGTGCGGCGGCCAGCTGTTCGGCATACGCCTGTTTGGTGAGCTTGGCCGCGGGGCTTTTCCACTGCATCGACCGGCTCACGTCGAGGAGCACGACGGCCCGCAGGTTCGTTTCTTCCTCGAATTGCTTGACCACCCAGCGATCGGTGCGGGCCGCGATCTTCCAGTCGATGTAGCGGAGATCATCGCCCGGCTGGTAGGGCCGATGCTCGGCGAATTCCACGCTGAAGCCCTTCCGCGGCGAGCGATGCAGGCCGGTCAGGAAGCCGTCCACCAACCAGCGCGCGCGCACTTCGAGCCCACCCAGCGCCGTCAGCACGGCGGGATCGATGAGGTCGGGGCGGGTCTGGGAGGTGATGGCCATTCGGGACGCTGGAGCCGACAAAAGGGTGTGCCGCGTTGGTCGCAAGTTACCCCGACCACGCTCCAGAAGAACGGCGGGATGGCCCGATGTGCTAGATTTGGACACATCGCGGCGCCGCCGCCCCTCGCTTCAGCCCCTGCCTCATGTCGTCGCTCGACCGGATTCGTAATTTTTGTATCGTCGCCCACATCGATCACGGCAAGTCGACTCTGGCCGATCGGCTCATCGAGATGACCGGCACGCTGCAGAAGCGCGAAATGAAGAGCCAGGTGCTGGATACGCTGGACCTGGAGCGCGAACGCGGCATCACGATCAAGCTCAACGCCGTCCGCATGACGTACACGTCAGGCGCTGGCGACGAGTATGAGCTGAACCTGATCGACACCCCCGGCCACGTCGACTTCACCTACGAGGTCTCGCGCTCGCTGGCCGCCTGCGAAGGGGCGATTCTGGTGGTCGACGCCAGCCAGGGGATTCAAGCCCAGACGCTGTCGAACCTGTTTCTGGCGATGGACGCCGGTCTCGAGATCATCCCGGTCCTGAACAAGATCGACCTGCCAGGTGCCGAGCCGGACCGCCGGCGGCAGGAAGTGGTCGATCTGATCGGCTGCCTGCCGGAAGACATTCTCTCGGTGTCGGGCAAGCAAGGCACCGGCGTCCCGGAGCTGCTGGAAGCGATCGTGAAGCGTGTCCCGGCGCCGAAGGGCAATCCGACCGGCCCGCTGCGTGCCCTGATCTTCGATTCGTACTACGACAAGTACCGCGGCGCCATTCCGAGCATCCGTGTCGTCGACGGTGAGATCAAGAAGGGGATGAAAATCACCTTCGGCGCCAGCGACAATCAGTACGAAGTGGCGGAGGTCGGATCACTGCAGCTGCGGCAGGTGCCGACTGAGACGCTGCAGGCCGGCGAGGTCGGCTACGTCGTCGCCAGTGTGCGCAGCGTCAGCGAGACGCGCGCCGGGGACACCATCTTCGACGTCGTCAACCGCGCGCCCGAGGGCCTGCCCGGCTACCAGGAAGTGAAGAGCTTCGTCTTCGCCGGCATCTATCCCACCGACACGCAGCTCTATGAACAGCTGCGCGACGCGCTGGAGAAGATGAAGCTCAACGATGCCTCGCTGCAGTATTCACCGGAAACGTCGACGGCGCTCGGCTTCGGCTTCCGCTGCGGGTTTCTCGGCCTGCTGCACATGGAGATCGTGCAGGAGCGGCTCGAACGTGAGTACAATCTCGACCTCGTCACCACCGTCCCGAGCGTGGAATACCACGTCTACAAGGAAGACGGCACGATGGAGCTGATCGAGAACCCCTCACGCATGCCCCACGGCAGCACGGTCAATCGCGTCGAGGAGCCCTACGTCAAGGCCCGGATCATGGCGCCGGTCGAGTACATCGGCCCGATCATGACACTGGGCACCGACCGTCGTGGCATCTACAAGAACATGTCGTACCTCGACACCAAGCGCGTCGAGTTCGACTGGGAGTTTCCGCTTGGGGAAATCATCCTCGATTTCTTCGACAAGCTGAAGACCGTCAGCCGCGGGTATGCGAGCCTCGACTACGAGATGCTCGACTACCGCCCCAGCGAACTGGTGAAGCTGGACATGCTGATCAACGGCGATCCGATCGACGCGTTCAGCGTCATCATTCATCGTGACAAGTCGGAAGAGCAGGGCCGGAAGATTGCCGAGAAGTTGAAGGACCTGATTCCACGGCAGCTGTTCGAAGTGGCGATTCAGGCGGCGATCGGCATGAAGATCGTGGCCCGCACCACCGTCAAGGCGCTGCGAAAGGACGTGCTGGCCAAGTGCTACGGCGGCGACATCAGCCGGAAGCGCAAGCTGCTCGAGAAGCAGAAGGAAGGAAAGAAGCGCATGAAGCAGGTCGGAGCGGTGGAGATTCCGCAGGAAGCCTTCCTCGCCGTCCTGCAGGTGGACTGACGGTTGGGCGACGCAGCGCGCGTTGCCCCACCATCACTCGTCATCCAGACGTCGTTCCTGGGCGACGTGGTGCTGACCACACCGCTGCTCACGTATCTGGCGGCGCAGGGCCCGGTGGACGTCGTCACGACGCCGGCCGGCGGTGGGCTGCTGGACGGCCACCCGGCCGTGCGCCGCGTGATTCGCTACGACAAGCGCGGGGCCGAGCGCGGCATCGGCGGCCTGCGATCGTTGGCGGCGGAGTTGCGCCGCGAGCGCTACAGCGCGGCCTATCTGGCGCAGGGCTCGCTGCGCAGCGCGGCGCTGGCGTGGTTCGCCCGCATTCCATCGCGCGTGGGGTTCGACTCCTCTGGCGGTGCCGTGCTGTACACGTCGCGGGTGCGGCATCGCCGCGACTGGCATCACGCCACGCGGCTCTTTCAGCTCGCCGCCGGCGACGCGGCGCGGGAGACTCCGGCGCCTTCGCTCGCGCCACAGGCCGCCGATCGCGACGCGGTCACCGCGCTCCTTGAACGGTCCCCGTTATCTCGCGGGCCGTTCATCGCGGTGGCGCCGGGCAGTGTGTGGGCCACCAAGCGCTGGCCGGACTTCCCCGGCCTGATCGCCTCGCTCAGCACAGAGTACGGCATTGTCGTCGTCGGCGGTCCGGAGGATCGCGAGCTCGCGCGCGCGATCGTGGCGGCCGCGCCGGACCGAGCGCTCGACGCGACGGGCCAACTTTCGTTGCTCGCATCGGCAGAGCTGATCGGACGCGCCGCATCCATCGTCACCAACGATTCCCTGCCCCAGCACCTCGCCAGCGCGATGGGCACGCCCACCGTCACCATCTACGGACCAACGCTGCCGGCGTTTGGCTTCGGTCCGCTGGCGCCGACGCGTGCGATCATCGAACATCCGCCGGGGCTCGAGTGCCGGCCCTGCTCGGCACACGGGCCGCAGGTCTGTCCCCGTGGTCATTTCCGATGCATGCGCGAGATTTCGGCGATCACCGTGGCCGACGCGCTGACGCCGTTGCTCCGCCGCTGACCCGTTTCCACGTTCCATCTCCACGTCCCTGCCGATCATGCCCAGCAACTCGAAGTACATCGTCGGTGTCGATCTCGGCGGCACCAACATCGTCGTCGGGGCGATGCCGGAGGACGGCTCGCGTGAGATCGCCTTCCGCTCCGCACCCACGCGTGCGTCAGAAGGCGCGGAGTCAGTGGCGGATCGCATCAACCAGATGATCGAAGACGTGATCGCTGTGACCAGCGCCGAGACCGGCGTGCTGCGCGAGAATTTCCTCGGCATTGGTGTCGGCGCACCGGGCCCGCTCGATCGTGAGAAGGGTATGATCATCACCGCCCCCAATCTGGGCTGGAAGAACTTTCCGCTGCGCGAGCGCATCCAGACCGGCACACGGCTGCGGACCACGCTCGACAATGACGCCAACTGCGCGACGATGGGTGAGGCGTGGACCGGGGCCGCCAAGGGCGCCAGGAATGTGATCGGCGTGACGATCGGCACCGGAATCGGGGGCGGTATCATCATCGACGGCAAGCTCTTTCACGGCAGTTCGGATGTCGCCGGTGAGATCGGGCACATGACGATCGACTCCACCGGCCGACGTTGCGGCTGCGGCAACTACGGCTGCCTCGAAGCGTACGCCTCGGGCACCGCCATCGCCGAGCGCGCGCGCGAAGCGCTGGCGGGCGAAACGGACGGCGTGCTGATGCAGATGTGCGAGGGACAGATGCCACGGGTGACCGCACAGATGGTCTACAGGGCTGCCAATGAAGGTGATCTGATCGCCATCGATGTGGTTCGTGAGACGGCACGCTTCCTCGGCGCCGGCATCGGGGCGCTGCTGAACGTGCTGAATCCCGAGGTCGTGGTGCTGGCCGGCGGCGTGGTGAATGCCGGCGAAGCGCTGTTCGCCCCGCTCAAGGCGGAAGTGCGCCGACGCGCGTTCGCGCCGGCCGTCGAGGCCTGCCGGATCGTGCCGGGTATGCTCGGGGCGAGTGCGGGCGTGGTTGGCGCCGTCGCCGCATTCAAGGCGCAGACCGGCAACGTCGCCGCCTCGTGACGCCACCGCGGAAACGGCGCCTTGGTGTCATCGGCACCTTCGTCTGGGATGTGATCCACGGACGCGACATCCGCACCGCACCGGTGCAGGAATGGGGAGGCATCACGTATGCCCTCTCGGCGCTCGACGCCGCACTCAGCGATGAGTGGGAAATCGTGCCGCTGATCAAGGTTGGCGCCGACCTGCACCGCCAGGCGACGGAGTTCATCGGCACACTCCGGCGCGCAGCCCCTGATGCAGCGCTCATCGAAGTGCCGCAGCCGAACAATCGCGTCGAGCTGCGCTACATCAGCGACGAGCGTCGCACCGAAGTGCTCACTGGCGGCGTCCCGCCGTGGTCCTGGCTCGGCCTGCGACCGTTGCTGGCGGATCTCGACGCCATCTACGTGAACTTCATCGCCGGCTGGGAGCTCGACCTCGAAACGATGCAGTTGCTCCGGGCCCACTTCCGGGGCCCGATCTACTGCGATCTGCACTCGAAGATGCTCGGCATCGATGCCAGTGGGCTTCGCATTCCGGAACCGCTGGCCGATGCGGCGGCCTGGTGCCGATGCTGCGACGTGCTGCAGGTGAACGAGGACGAAATGCAGCTCATGGCTCACGACCCGATGGCGCTGGCGGCAACGGCACTGGCCAGTGGCGTACATCTGCTGTGTGTCACACTCGGGAAGAAGGGCGCCGTCTATTTCGCCGCGCCGGGTTTCACACGGCTGGCTGACGTCGCGACACCGGTCGCCGGCACGGCGTTCAGCGCGGTCAGTACGGCCCTCGTGCCCATCGACACTGACCTGCTCGAGACCGATCCCGGTGATCCGACCGGATGCGGCGATGTCTGGGGTGCAACGCAGTTCTCGCATTTGCTCGCAGGCACTACCTTCACGGATGCCATGCGTCTCGCCCACGCGGCGGCGGCACGCAATGTCCGCCACCGCGGTGCCTCCGGGCTGGCGCATTACCTCCGCGGAGAGCTTGCCACGTCGTGACCACGATCCTGACCGTTCCACCATCGCTCGACGACGGCACGTTCGAGTCGCTGCTCCAGCAGATGGCGCCGCTGGCGGACGACGCGAAGGTTCTGGTGGACGCGCGGCACACGCGGTGGGCAAGCCCGTATGGGTTGATCGGTCTCCTGTCGCTGGCGCAGTCGCGCCACGAGCCCCCGCAGTTCATTCCGCCGGAGGACCCGAATACCGCCAGCTACTGGGCGCGTTCCGGGTTCTTCAGGCACGCGGAAAAGCTCTTTGATCTGACGCGCCCAGTGCCGAGGGCGCGCACCGGCGATTCGAACTACTTCCTGGAAATCACGCCAATCGCCAGGACCGAGGATGTGCAGCATGTGGTCCAGCATATCCAGGAGCGATCCCAGGCGATCATGGAGACGCTCGGGTTTCCGCCGAGCGGTGCGATCGGTTTCTCGGTGGTACTCTCGGAGAGCTGTCAGAACATCATCGAGCACGCCGACGGCCCCGGCTGGGTCGCGGTGCAAAGCTACGACTGGAAGAAGCGGCTCGGTCGGCGCGTGGTGGTGATCGCGGTGACCGACTGCGGGATCGGCTTCAAACAGTCGCTGGCACCGAAGCGCGGGTCGTCCGATCGCTGGGACGACGGCGCGGCGCTCGAGTCCGCCCTCTCGCGTGGCACGAGCCGTTTTCACGATCCGGGCCGCGGTCAGGGCCTGGCCGGCATCAAGCGATACGTGGCAAAGTGGGGGTCGAAAATGACCATCCGCAGCGGGACCGCGCGCATCGGCATCATTCCCGCGTGGGATGACGAGCTCCCCCTGATCGAGCACCTGCCACCGTTTCCAGGCGCACAGATGCAAATCATCATTCCGCAGGCGGTCGCGTCCTGATGCTGCAGCAGATGCCGCTCGATCTCCGGATGGCGCTCGCGCGCGCGGAGTGCGACTTGTACTCGAACCTGGTCACCCGGGCGACCGGGCGTGCCGTGCGCGGTCAGCTGGAAACGATGTTGCGCGAGATGCCCGGACAGCGCCTGGCGGTCCTCGACTTCACGCACGTAGGCGTCCTCGACTTCAGTTGCGCCGATGAGATCGTCGCGCAGTTGCTGCTGCGCTTTGGCGCCGGGTTGCCGGCGCACGCTCCGGCGCCGCCCACGCCGAGCTACTTCATGTTCCGCGGGCTGGCCGAGGCGCACCTCGAAGCGTTGGAACCGGTGCTCGAGCGTCACGGACTGGCGCTCATCACCGAAGGGCCGGACGGTTCGATGCAGCTTGTCGGCATGGTCGAGCCGGAAGAGTATTCGACGTGGCAGCTGGTCCTGGCGTCCGGCGGCGGCGACGTGGACGCGATCGCGTCATTTGCCGTTGATGCGCGGGTCGACCTGCACGACCGACTGGTGGCGCTTGCCCGCCGGCGATTGGTGATTCAGACGTCGGCCGGCTTTCATCCCCTGCAGTACCACTGAGCCGCGATGCGACGTCAGACTGACCTCTACAATCCGCCGCTGCAGGTGGTGGGCTTCGTCGGCAGCCGGCGCGGCGATGCGGAGCGCGGACCCGCCATCAGCCTCAATCGCGAAGAAGCGTCCCTGCGCATGCTGGCCGACGGCGAGCTGGTCTTCATCCATGGTCCGCGCCGCAAGGAGCTGGCGCCGGTGATCGTGGACGACGAGGTCCCGCGCGGCGGGGTGGTGGTGCGGGACATCGCCGGCGTGATGGTGAGCGATGTGATCAAGCTGGTGAAACCCGACATGGATCGCGGGCCATCACCTGCCCGCACTGAACTGCTGGGATGACGAGACGATGACAGGCGACTCCACACGACCGATGCACTTCGCGACCCGCGCCGTCCACGCCGGTCGAGTCACCGACGGGCTGAGCCCGATCGCGCCTCCGCTGGTCCAGGGCGTGAACTTCGAGCAGCCGCGCGGTGTGGCGTCGGTGCCGCGCTACACACGGTACGCCAACACCCCAACGATCGTACTGGCGCAACAGCGCCTGGCCTCGCTCGAGGGCTCGGAAGCCGCCGTCTGTCTGTCGAGTGGCATGGGCGCGACGTCATGCGCGATGCTGGCACTGCTGCGCCCTGGTGATCATCTGCTGAGCAGCGCCTGGATCTATGGCGGCACCCACCGGCTGTTCACGGAAGAGCTGCCGAAGATGGGCATCGAAGTCACCTTCGTCGACCCACTGGAGTCACGTGGGTTTCGGCTCGCGATGCGCCCGAACACCCGCGCGGTGTTCGTCGAAACGCCGGTCAATCCCACCTGTCGTGTGCTGGATCTGCGGCCGATCAGTCAGTTGACGCGTGAGATGGGCATTGCCCTGGTGGTCGATTCGACCTTCGCCAGCCCGGTGAACCTGCGACCGCTGGAACATGGCGCCGACATCGTCATCGCCTCGACGACGAAGTATCTGAACGGCCATCACGACATGCTCGGTGGCGCCGTCTTCGGCTCGCAGGCGTTCATCGACGAGGTGACGCAGAAGATGATGGTGTGGGGTCAGGCGCCGGATCCGTTTGCCTGCTGGCTGCTCGAGCGCGGCCTCAAGACGCTGCCGATCCGCGTGCAGCGGGCGAATGAGAACGCGATGGCGCTTGCCAGCTGGTGCGAAGCGCACCCGGCGTTCGCGGCGGTGCACTACCCGGGCCTGCCATCACACCCCGATCACGCCCTCGCGGCCGCGACGATGGATGGCTTCGGCGGGATGCTGGCGCTGGAGCTCGTGGGTGGCGCTCCGGCAGCCGATCGGATGGTCGAGAAACTCCAGCTCATTCTCCACGCCACATCGCTCGGCGGCGTGGACACACTGATTTGCGAACCGCGATTCAGTTCCCACGCGCACATGACACCCGCCGCGCGCGACGCGCTCGGGATTCCCGATGGGTTCCTGCGCGTCAGCGTCGGGGTGGAAGATGTGCGCGACCTGATCGCCGATTTTGCGCAGGCGCTGGCGTGAGCAGCAGCCAGACGATCGTCAAGTTCACGACAGTCACCAAGTCGTGGCTGCGCGGCAGCGGTGGGTTGCAGAAGGTCAGCTTTGCGGCGGCCAAGGGCGAGTTCGTGTTCCTCACCGGCCCGAGCGGCGCCGGCAAGAGCACCATCCTCAAGCTGTGCTACATGGACGAGTTGCCGAGCGCCGGCGAAGTCCGCGTCAGCGGCGTCAGTTCGATCAATGCCAAGCGCACGGACGTGTCCAAGCTGCGGCGAAAGCTTGGCATCGTGTTCCAGGACTTTCGCCTGCTCGAGGACCGCACGGCGTGGGCGAACGTTGCATTCGCGCTCGAAGTCACCGGCACCCATCCCAAGGCCATTCCGGCGCGTGTGCAGAAAGTGCTCGAGCGCGTCGGGCTCGGTCCCAAGATGCAGGCGATGCCGTCGGAACTCTCCGGTGGTGAACAGCAGCGCGTTGCGATTGCACGCGCGCTGGTGAACGATCCGTTCGTCTTGCTGGCGGACGAGCCGACCGGCAATCTCGACGATCGCGCCAGCCGCGCCGTCTTTCAGTTGCTCCGCGACATCAATACCAGCGGAACCGCCGTGATGATGGCCACGCACGACCTCGATCTGGTGCGCACCAGTGGATTCCGATCGCTCGAGCTGAACAAGGGCGCGCTGGTCTACGATTCGGGCGAAGCCCCGTTGCCCGAGCGGGAGCACTGATGCGTCTGGCGATGCGGGAAGTCTGGACCGCCTTCCGGCGTGCGCCGGGCCTCGGCGTGCTGAGCGTGTTCACGGTCGCGTTTTCGCTCTTCGCGGTCGGCCTCTTCGGCCTGGTGGCGTTCAACACACGCCTCGCGCTCGAGCGACTGGAGGAGCGCGTGGAGATTCGCGCCTACGTGACCGAAGGGACCGAGATCGACGCCGTCGCGGCAGCCGTCGGCGACGTCCGCGCGTTTCCCGAAGTCGCCAGCGTGACGTACGTCTCGCCTGAGGATGCACTGAAGAAGGCGCGCGTGGAAATGACCGAATTCAAGGACGTCTTCGAACCCGAGTTCCTGCCGGCGTCGATGGAAGTCCGCCTCAAGCCAGGGATGCGCGATCCGGAGACCGTGCGCGTGGTGGCGAAGCGACTGAACGGCTATCCGTTCGTCGACGATGTCCGATACGGCGAAGAGTGGGTGCAGAAGTTCTACAGCGTGCGCCGCGCCGCGACGGCCGCCGGCATCGTCCTCGGCATTGCGTTTGCATTCGCCGCCATGATCATCATCGGTTCGACGATCCGCACCTCGGTGCTGGCACGCGCTCGTGAGATCGGGATCATGCGACTCGTTGGCGCCACCGACAGCTTCATTCGCGCTCCGTTTCTCATCGATGGTGTGCTCAAGGGGCTGATCGGCGGCGTAATGGCGGTGGCGTTGATGTGGGTGACGCGTGCGGCACTCACGGCCACCGTCTTTGCCTTCCAGTTCTTCCCAGCGCCGATCCTCCTCCTGTGCGTGCTCGTCGGCGGTATCATCGGGCTGCTCGGCAGCGCAGTCTCCGTTGGTCGGCAGCTGACGCGCGTGTGACGCGGATGCGATGGATTCGTGGCCTGATGGCGTTGGCCGCCGCGCTGCTGCTCCACCCCGCTCGCTCGGGCGCACAGACGATTCCGTCGTCACAGCGGATCGCGGCGCAGCGCGCCGAGCTCGATCGCATTCGCCGTGAGCGCGCCGACCTGCAGCGCCGCATGCAGCAGTTGCAGGGCACCGTGCACGATCTCTCGGAAGAGAAGCGCAACATTGCCTTGCAGGCGGATGCCACCGCACGGGTGGTCCGCTCGCTCGACTCGCAGCTCGAGGGGATCCAGGAGGAAGTGCTCGACGCCACGTCGAGTCTGGCCGGCGCCGAGGACGAGCTGGTGACCAAGCGGGCCGTGCTCCAGCGGCGGTTGCGCGACGTCTACAAGCGCGGGCCACTCTACAATCTCGAAGTCCTGCTCTCCGCCGAGAGTTTCGGTGGCCTCGTGGCGCGCTACAAGATTCTGCACGCCCTCACGCTGCGCGACCGCACCCTGGTCTCGAGCGTGGAACGGCTGCGTGATCAGATCGCGAAGCAGCGCGGGCAGATGGTGCGACTGCAGGAAGACATCGAACGGAGCAAGCAGGAAAAGGCGCAGGAAGAGGATCGGCTGCGCGCGCTCGAGGCGCAGCGCGGGCGAAGCATCAGCGTGGCTGAGCGGCAGACGCAGGTGGTCCGCAGCCGGCTGGCGGAAATCGAACGATCTGAAGGCCGTCTGCGCGGGGTGATCGCCAACCTCGAAGATGTGCGGCGGCGCGCGGAAGCAGCGGCGGCCGCGGCAACGAACGCCGCGCCGCCCACCGTCGCGGGCCGTCCGGCCACCGCCGCACCACGCGCCACGCCGACCGTGGCCAGCACCATCCGCACCGCCGATTTCGGGCGGCTCGACTGGCCCGTGGATGGCACGATCCTCTATCGATTCGGGCGCACCGTCACGCCAGAGAACACCACGCTGCGCTGGAACGGCATCGGTATCCAGACCGCACGCGGCACCCCGGTGAAGTCGATCGCCGGTGGAGAGGTGGTGGTCTCTGAAAACATCGGGACGTACGGCATGACGGTGATCGTCCAGCACGGTGCCGGCGACTATTCGGTGTATGGCTCGCTGGCCGAGGCGAACGTCGCCAAGGGGGCAAAGGTGCAGAAAGGTCAGGTGATCGGCAGCGTGGGAACGGCTGACCCTGACATGCCGCCGCATCTCCACTTCGAGATCCGTCGCTCGCGCGGCGCGGCGGTCGATCCACTCGACTGGCTGCGAGGGCGATAACCCATGGCGACGATGAAGAAGACCGCGATGAAGAAGACCGCGACGAAGAAGACCGCAGCAAAGACGACTGCGACGAAAAAGACCGCGACGAAAAAGACCACCGCAAGGACGACGGCGAAGAAGACGACCGCGACGAGCAAGACGACGACGGCCACACGCGCCCTGCCGTCGAATCCACTGGTGCCGCAGCGGCGCACCGACGACTCCGCCGTGCTGCCCCCGTTGCCACGCGTGCCAGCCGGCATGCTGCTCGGCACGCACGTGAGCTCGCAGGGGGGATCGTTTGCCGCGCCACCGCGCGCACTCGAGATCGGGGCGACGGCGCTGCAGCTGTTCACCAAGACGCCGAACCAGTGGAAGGAACGCGAGATCGACGCCGAAGAAGCAGCGCAGTTCCGCGCGGCGATCGCGGCAGCCGGTTCGCCGGTGACCGTATCGCACGACAGCTACCTGATCAATCTGGCGTCACCCGATGACGCCCTGCGCGCACGGTCAGGCGAGAGCTTTGCGGCGGAGCTGCGCCGGTGCCATGCGCTTGGGATCCAGTTCCTGGTGTCGCATCCGGGCAACTTCATGGATGACCGCCATGCCGGCATCGCACGCAACGCGGCCGCGATTGCACACGCGATGCGCGACGAGCCGGGAGACACCATCCTCTGCCTCGAAACCACGGCGGGCACGGGGACGGCGCTCGGTGCAACGTTTGAAGAGCTGGCGTCGATCATCGATGCCCTGCCAGACGCCGTTCGTTCTCGCGTCGGCATCTGTGTCGATACCTGCCACATCTACTCGGCGGGCTATGACATCGTCACTGATTTTGACGGCGTCGTCGAGGCCTTCCATCGTGTCCTCGGGCTCGAGCGACTGCGCGTCTGGCATCTGAACGACTCGAAGACGCCATTCAACAGCCATCGCGACCGACACGAGTTGATCGGTGAAGGGTCGCTTGGCGACGCACCGTTCCGCCGCATCATGACTGATCCACGCTTCGCGCACACGGTCAGGATCCTCGAGACACCCAAACTCGACGATGCGACGCGGACCGACCGGACGATGCTCAATCGGTTGCTCGGGTATCTCGTCTGACCATGCCGTCTGGCTGACTCCGCGTGCGGGCGCCGGCTTCGTGATCAGTCGCAGGCGTGCAGCATTCTAGAACCCGAGCCGATACACAAGCGACAGGTTCCGGCCCGGGTTGAACGTGAACGCCTTGATCCGGCTGGTGGCGTCGGCATACTGCTCGTCGAGCAGGTTATCCACGCGCGCCGTGATCGTCTGTATCACGCGCTTCGAGGGAATCGTCCAACTCGCGTTCATGTTGAGCATTGTGTAACTGTCCGTCGGCACGTCGGTCGCGTTGTCGGCGGCAACACGCGTCTGGCGCAACACTCGCCGGGCATCACCACCGATGCTCCAGCTGCCCCGGTCGTACCGAAGGGATCCACCAACGCGAGCCGCCGGAATGAACGGCAGGTTGGCGCCGCCGGCCACGCGGCCGCGCACCGCGTCGGCCAGCGCACCGATCACGAAGTGACGGGCCACCACGGTCTCACCGGAAAACTCGAAGCCGGTCAGCGTCGCATCGCGCTGGAAGAAGTTCACGCGCGGGACCAACACGTCATCCACATCCTCCGTCCCCGTTGCGACCGGAAGAATGTAGCCGTCAATCGCGTTCCTGTACCCGGACAGCTGCATGAACCCCTGCGCTCCCTGCGCCCGCAGGACCACATCCAGACCGGTGCTCGTCTCCGGGGTGAGGGTTGCATTGCCCACGTCGAACGTCCCAACCGCGACGTGGAAACCATTCGAGAACAGCTCCTCAACCGTCGGTGCACGGAACGCGCGGGAGACGCTGCCGCTGAGGGTGAAGTTCGCGGCGAACGGCAGCGACACACCGAGTGACCCGCTGCCATTGGTGAAGTTGCGCGACCGCGCGAGGGCGAACCGCGGATCGGTCCCGGCCTTCGATTCGATCCGGAACGAGTCGAAGCGACCGCCGAACTGCAGGCGAGGCGTGCGGGATTCGGCGGCGCCTGTCGTCAGCGGCAGTTCCTGATAGATGAAGCCCGCCAGGTTGGTGTTGTCGGCTGCCGGCGTGAACGCTTCGTCGCCGATGGGTTCGTACTGACGGAGGAACATCTGTCCTCCAACCGTCCCGCTGACACGACCGAACTGTGTTTTGCCGGTCAGCGACGCCGTCTGCGACCTGAGATTGAACGTCGTGCCAATGGCCCCGTCTTCCTCGATCTCATCGTGCGTGTAGGACTGTACCGTCCCTTCGAAACGCACATAGCTCAGCCCACGCGACCCCGTCGTCAGACCCGCACGCGCCTGCAGTCCCCGGCGCACCCCGTCGATCCGGATCGGCTCACCGCCACTCTCGAATGGAACCCCGTACTCGAAATCGGACTGCCGATAGACCACGCCGGCTGAGAGTCGATCGCCGACGTAGCCGATGCCAGCGGTGCCATTCCACGTGCGCGCGTCGCTGTTCGGCTGCGCCCCGCCACCACCGCCAGTCCGATAGGAGGATTGATCGCGGAAGGTGCCACGCAGCGTGGCGGCGAAACGTGATCCGAGCGGGATGTTCAACGCCGCACTTGCGACGCCGCCTGGCGTCACCGATTCCGATTGCGCGTTGACGAAGCCGCCGAGACGGCTCGGCACGGTGGTCGGGATATCACCTGAGATCACGTTCACCACGCCGCCGACCGCCGCGTTCCCATACAGCAGGGACGCGGGGCCGCGGATCACTTCGATGCGTTCCGCGCTGTTCGGGTCGGCGACGACGGCATGATCCGCCGAGATCGATGAGAGATCCGCCACGCGCTCACCGTCCTGCAACGTGAGAATCCGCTCGCCAGACAGGCCGCGAATCACGGGGGCGTTGGCCATCGGCCCGTTGAATCGCATCGCGATGCCAGGCTCGCCGGACAGGGTCTGCGCGACTGTCGCGCCGAGTTGCCGCTGGAGATCCTTGCCGCTGAGCTGGACCGTGGACTGGGTGACGCTGAGCGGGTCGGTGCCTGTTGGTGACGCCGTGATCTGCACGCCGGGAAGCCGAAGTACGGTGCGCCGCAGGACGATCCGTAGCGGCGGGAGCTCGCCCGTCGCAGGGATCGTCACCACTTCGTGCACCGGCACATGGCCGACATGCACGATCGTGAGATGAACCGAGCCAACCGGTGCCCCGAAGAACGTGAACGTGCCGGCGGCGTCGGTCACCGCGACACGTTGCAACTCGGTGGCTACCACCTGAACGTTTGGAATCGGCGTGCCGGCCGAGTCGACCACGGTGCCCCGTATCGGGGGCGCGACCGGAGCCGCCCGCAGCACCGTTGGCATGGCGACGAGCACGAGGGCCGAGAGGCCGATCAGGTTCCGGGCAGCGCGGAGCGCAGTGGCGAGCATCATGGACCGTGGGTCGGCTTGGGCGAAGACAATGAAGACAAGAAGTGCTGGACCGGTTGCCGTCCGCCCGCGGCGTCCCGGGCTTCGGGCGTTCCGGCGGGGGCGCCAAAGGCGATGTTGATTTGACAATATCATTGAGACGGGCGTAGGGCAAGGCGCGAACCGAAACTCCCCTTCGAGCGTCTTCAAGCCACTGGCCGCGTGAGAATCGATGCGCGGTCCCCGTGCTGTTTCATTAGTTTTCCGGTGATTCGCAACAACGACGTGTCCGCTCGCACGAGCCGAGGAGTCGTCGAGCGTGTCTCCCCACACCACTTCGCTACATGTCTATCCAGACTGAGCCGCACACCCGCTCGAGCGCCCACGGGCTTGCTGAGCAGGGCCTCGCGCCCAGCGGCTCCTTGCATTGGAACCTCGTCACGCCCGAGCTGGTCCAGGCGGCGGTTCGCCGAGATGAAGGTCGTCTCGCCGACATGGGCCCGTTCGTGGCCGTCACCTCGCCGCACACCGGTCGGTCCCCGAAGGACAAGTTCGTCGTCCGCGAGCCCAGTTCCGAGGCGAACGTGGATTGGGGCACCGTCAACATGCCGATCGAGGAGGCGCAGTTCGATCTGCTCCTCTCCGACGTGCGCGACTACCTCAACGAACGCGCGGAGCTGTTCGTCCAGGACCTCTACTGCGGCGCACACCCGGGCCATCGGCTCAGCGTGCGGTACGTCACGCCGAATGCGTGGCATGCCCACTTCGTGCGCAACATGTTCATCCGACCGGAACTGCACGAGCTGGCGCAGTTCGCCCCGAACTTCAGTGTGCTGCACGCACCGGATTTTCAGGCCACGCCGGAGAAGCATGGCACTCGCACCGGCACCTTCATCGTCGTGCACATCGCGCGCCGCATGATCCTGATCGGCGGGACGCGATACGCGGGCGAGCTGAAGAAGTCGATGTTCTCGATCATGAACTACCTCATGCCAACGCAGAACGTGTTGCCGATGCACTGTTCGGCGAACATCGGGAAGGCTGATGACTGCGCGCTGTTCTTCGGCCTGTCGGGCACCGGCAAGACGACGCTCTCGGCCGATCCGGACCGGTCGCTGATCGGCGACGATGAGCATGGCTGGGCCGCCGATGGCGTCTTCAACTTCGAGGGCGGCTGCTATGCGAAGGCGATCAACCTGAGTGCCGAGCAGGAGCCGGACATCTTTGCCACCACGCAGATGTTCGGCACGGTGCTCGAGAACGTGGTCCTCGACGATCAGCGCAAGGTGCAGTTTGCGGATCAGAGCATCACCGAGAATACGCGCGCGTCGTATCCGCTGCACTACATCAAGAATCACGTGCCGAGCGGCCGCGGTGGCCATCCAAAGCATGTCGTGTTCCTCACCGCCGATGCGTTCGGCGTGTTGCCGCCCATCGCGCGGCTCACACCTGAGCAGGCGATGTACTATTTCCTCTCAGGCTACACCGCCAAGGTGGCTGGCACCGAGACGGGCGTGAACGAACCGCAGGCCACCTTCAGCGCCTGCTTCGGCGCGGTGTTCATGGTCTGGCACCCGACGAAGTACGCCGAAATGCTTGGCCAGCTGCTGAAGCAGCACGATGCCAAGGTCTGGCTCGTGAACACTGGCTGGAGCGGCGGTGCCTATGGTGTGGGCAAGCGGATGAAGCTCGCCTACACCCGTTCGATGGTGCGCGCCGCACTCGCCGGTTCGCTGGATACCGCACCGACCACGACGGACCCCGTCTTCGGGCTGGCGGTGCCAAAGAGCGTACCTGAGGTTCCAGAGGGCGTGCTCGACGCGCGCGCTTCGTGGACCGACGGAGCAGCATACGACGTGCAGGCGCGGAAACTGGCGTCGATGTTCCGCGAGAATTTCGCCCGTTTCGGCGATCAGGTGTCGGCGGTGATTGCCGGCGCCGGACCACTGGGCTGACGCCCTCGTCGCGCCGCGACGTGTTTCGGGTTTCATTGACGAGGGCACCTGGCTTCCGGGTGCCCTCGGCTCGTTTCCACCGCTCCGCCCCCTGACCGACGCTCGTGAAAGTCATCCGCGATCCGCTCTGGAACAACATCCGCCTCGATCCGCTGGCGCTCACACTGGTCGACACGCCGGCCATGCAGCGCCTGCGGTACGTGCGGCAGCTCGGGTACGCGTTCCTGGTGTATCCCGGTGCGTCACACTCGCGTTTTGAACACGCACTCGGCGCGTATCACATGGCGCGCCGCACGATCACGCTGCTGGCCGAACGCGGCGAACTGGATCAGGTGGCACCCGTGGAGCGGGAACTCACCGCAGCCGCGATGCTGCTGCACGACGTGGGGCACTACCCCTTCAGCCATGCGCTCGAGGAGATCGGTGCGCTGAACCACGAGAGCGCGGCAGCACCGCGCATCACGACCGGCGCGGTGGCCGACGCGTTGACAGCCGCACTGGGCGCCGGCGCGCCGGCGCGTGTGCTCGCGATGATGCATGGTGCGGATGTCGGGCCGCTGCAGGGACTCGTGTCCGGTTCGATCGACCTCGACAAGATCGACTATCTCAAGCGCGATGCCATGATGTGCGGCGTGCCGTATGGCGAGATCGACGTGGATCGATTGCTCGACAGCGTCGTCATCGTCACCGATCCGGGTACCGGCCGACCGGGTGTCGGCATCATGGAGAAGGGCCTCAGCGCGCTCGAGTCGCTGCTCTTTGCGAAGTATCAGATGTATCGCAACATCTACTGGCACCACGCCGTTCGCAGCGCGACGGCGATGTACAAGCGGCTGGTGGATGACGCGCTGCAGTCCGGAGCGCTGCCGCAGGATGGACTGGCCGACTGGACTGACGAGGGGCTGCTGCACGCGTTGCTGCCGAGCGCGCCGCCGCTCCTCATGGCGCTGCGCGAACGCCGTCTCTACAAGCGACTGGCGCAGTGGTCCGCGGCCGAGCTGGGGGATGAGGCCGGCGAATGGATCGCCGCTGATCGTGCGCTGGCGGTGGCAGTGGAAGATCGGCTGGCCGTCGAACTCGGGCTTGCGCCAGGCGATATTCTGCTCGACTACCCGGCCAAGACGCAGATGCTTGGCGTCGATCTTCCGGTGCAGCGGCGCGGTGGCACGGTCGAGCATCTCACCAGCAGCGGTCTGGTCGGCGCATTGAACCTGCC
>JANPFJ010000489.1:0-1535 GCA_031423355.1 Gemmatimonadaceae bacterium
CGCACGCCGGAACAGATCGCAATCGCACAATTCTGGCACGTCTCTCAGTCGCCGACGAACGCATCCGTGCTGAACAACCTCGCCGTCGAGTTGCTGCGCACCCATCGTCGGCAGGAACTCGAGTCGGCGCGTCTCCTCTTCCTGATGAACGGCTCGGCGTTCGACGCGGCCATTGGATGCTTCGATAGCAAGTTCGCCTACTGGTACATTCGTCCAACGCAGGCCGACCCATCAATCAGCGGGGTGCCGGGCGTGGTCCTTCCCCCACATCCGTCGTATCCATCGGCGCACTCGTGCATCTCGGGGGCGTTGACGGAGAGCATGGCACTCGCTTTTCCAGATGAGCGGAGCCGAGTGGAGGACATCGCCACCGAGACGAGCCTGTCTCGACTCTATGCAGGCCTTCACTACCGCTTCGACATGGAGGCAGGCCTCGTACTGGGACGTGCCATTGCGCGGAAGGCGGCTGACGCATCGCTGAGCACCATCGCCGTGCGGTAGCGCGCGACTCTCGTACACCGCGATACGCGGTGCGCGTGACGGGCCGGTCGCTGCCTGCGTGAACACGGAGTCGCCGGGGCGTCGCCAGGGCAACTGAGAGGGCATGCGCTGCATTCGTGGGCGCATGCCCCCTTGTCCTGTCTCGCGGAACGCCAGTGAGGCAGCGAGAAATGCTCGATCACTGTCCCGTGCCGCGGAGAACACGTGCTACTTCGCCTCGGTGAACTGCGCGACGGAAGGCTCAGGAGCTACTCGGTGTTTTCCGGAGATGGCGTTCGTTCCTGTGCCTCGCCGACGGCGCGCTTCAGTGTGAAGTACAAAAAACGAAGCCCAGATAGGCGCTCCCGACGACGACGAGGTTGGCTCAGTCGTACGCAAGCGCCGCCGCCGTCGGCACCCGCATCGCGCGCCGCGCAGGCCACGCACACGCCACCAGCGACACCACCACCGCCAGCACCAGCCAGATGCCGACACCCGTCATGTTCGGCTCATACGTCACCGGCACACGCAGCATGATCCGACTGAAGGCCTTGGCCAGGAACACACTCATCGGAATCGACAGCGGAATCGCGAGCGCCCAGCTGAGCAGCGCCACCGTCAATCCTTCCACCTGAATCATCGTCAGGATGGCCGAGTGCCGTGCGCCGATCGCACGCAGCACTCCGATCTCCCGCGTGCGTTCGAGTACCGCGAGCCCCATCGTCGAGGCCAGGCCAAGTCCGCCCACAAGCAGCATCAGCCAGCCCATCGACCCCAGGAAGTCCACCACCATCAGCAGGTGATCTTCAGTGCTCCGCCGTGATTCGGCCAGCATGGTGCTCGATGACACACTGACACCACGATCGGCGAGCGCACCGCGCAGCCGCTGAATCAGGTCGAGCTGCGCGACTTCGCCCAGGATCGCGCTGCGCACCACGACCGTGCGCACTCCGCCCCCGCGCGCCACCAGTGCCTCACGCGGTGCGTACGCCGTCGGTCCCGGCGTCGACTCGACCAGTCCGACGACCGTCCATGACTCTGTTGCCGCGTCGATG
>JANPFJ010000490.1:0-1325 GCA_031423355.1 Gemmatimonadaceae bacterium
TGGTGTACGAGCGCGCCGTCGGATTTGCCGACAAAGAGGCTGGTCGACGGATGTCTCCCAACGCGCTCTTTCGTATCGCGTCGCAAACAAAAGCGCTCACCAGCGCTGCCGTCCTGATGCTGCTTGAGGAGGGGCAACTGACCCTCGGTGATCCGGTGTCCAAGTACCTCCCCACGTTTCAAAAGACTCAGGTGGCAGTACGCGCCGACACCGGGGTCGCCCTTGTCGCGGCGAAGCGCGCGATCACCGTGCGCGACTTGCTGACCCACACCGCCGGCATCTCGTACGGGACTGATGCAAACGTGGCCAGTCGGTATCAAGCGAAGGGCCTTGGACAAGCGGCCGGATACGGCTGGTACACGGCCGACAAAGACGAACCCGTGTGTGAGACTATGGAACGGCTTGGGACCCTGCCATTCGTCGCGCAACCGGGTGAGGCGTTCGTGTACGGATACAACACGGACATTCTTGGATGCATCGTCGAAAAGGCGTCCGGTATGCCACTCGACGTCTTTGTTCGCGATCGCATCACCATGCCCCTCGGCATGTCCAACACCGCCTTCTTCGTGCCGACCAACGCACGCGAGCAGCTCAGCACGGTCTACATGAGTGACGCGCAAGGCAAGTCGGTGCGCGCACCCGATGGCGCACGAGGTCAAGGACACTACATCGACGGGCCGCGTCGGAGCTTCGCAGGCGGCGCGGGCGTGGTGTCGACCGCGCGTGATTACGCGCGCTTCTTGCAGATGATCCTGCACGGCGGTGAATGGAACGGGCAGCGCCTGCTCGCGCCACACACCGTGCGACTGATGCACACCAACCAGATCGGGACGACCTATTCCGCCAACGGCATGGGCTTCGGACTCGGGTTCGAAACCACGGATCGCTACGGTGCCAACGGATTGGCCTCACCTGGATCGTTTGGCTGGGGCGGTGCGTACGGATCGACCTACCTCGTCGATCCGGCAGAAGGACTGATTATCGTGTTCATGATCCAGCAGCTGCCAAACAGGAGCGACGTGGCCGCGCGCTATCGCACGCTGGTCTATCAGGCACTTGTGGCCTCCCGTTTGAAGTAGCTGCACGTATGCGCATCGGCATTGACCTCGGCGGGACCAAGATCGAAGCAATCGCGTTGGCCGTCGATGGGACAGAGGCTGTGCGCCGTCGCATTGCCACACCGCAGAGCTACACGGACACCATCAGCGCGTTGGCATCGCTCGTGCACGAGGTTGAGTCTGAAGCCGGCGAGCGCTGTTCGGTCGGCGTCGGCATTCCCGGCGCGATCACGGCGGCGACCGGCGTCGTCAAGAACGCCAACTCCA
>JANPFJ010000491.1:0-1046 GCA_031423355.1 Gemmatimonadaceae bacterium
TGAACCGGTGTGTCAGGTTGACGTTCGCGACACCACTGCGTGCGATGAATCCGCTCTGCGCATCGAAATCCGACGAGATGCCATTGACCAGATACTGTGCGCCGAAGCGGCGGCCGTTGACGTTGGCCGAGGCGCTGAACAGTGGCGCGCTGGTCGTCACGCCACCGACGTGAGTGAAGCTGGCGGCACCCTGCGCCTGAAAGCTCACGATCCCACGGACGAGCCGCCCGTCGATGCCCGCCACACGATTCCACTGTTCGCCATCCACCTTGTCGGTGTACACGAGGCCGATGCGGCTCTGCGCACCAAGATCCTTCTGCACACGCAGGACATTGAAGATCGGCGACTGCCGTCCGTCGAAGGAGGCATCGCGATTGTCGATGGCCGACAGCAGCCCGAGGTCGAAGCCGCCGATCTTGCCAGTGAGCTTGGTGGCGGCCACCGGCTGCGTGATCCGTCGAGTGTAGATCAGCCGACTCGGGGTCGCAAACTGTTCCTGACTTTCGAGGAAGAAGGGTCGGCGCTCGGCAAAGAACACCTGAACGCGCGGATCGTAGGTGAACTGCGTCGCGTCGGCCTCGACCTGCGAGAAGTCGGGATTGGCAGTGCCGGCCAGTGTCAGGTTGCTGGTGATGCCCCAGCGCACGCTGCCGCCGACCTCCGGACGTCCAGTGTTGTACGACCAGGTGCCGGCCGCCGGTGCGCCGACGGAGCTCGATGTGATCGTCGGAATCACGTCGACCGTCAAGCCACGCGAGAGTTCGCGCAACCCCACCAGATGCCCCGACTGCGCGAGGAAGCTCGAACTGGCGCGCATCGTCGGCGCCCAGGTCTCCTCGTGTCCCGTAGCCTGCACCGTGCGCACCACATTCAGCTGCCACTTCTGCTCTGCCCCGGCACGATAGCGCAGACTCTTGAACGGAATCTCGATCTCGACTTCGTAGCCGTAGTCAGTGGCGTGCCCTTTGGACTTCCAGACGTAATCCGGCGCGAGATCCGTGCTCTCGCGGGCTTTCGGTGTGCTGGCCGAGAACCCGCCGCCAGTG
>JANPFJ010000492.1:0-5314 GCA_031423355.1 Gemmatimonadaceae bacterium
GACCTGCGACCAGACGGTCATCGGTGCTGCGGCGATCTCGACGCTCGATTGCACTTCGTGCAGGATGACGCCGGTGCCGGTGCGTGGCTCGAGGATCGCTGCCGCGGGGAGCGCCAGCATGCCGATGCCCGCCGAGCGGAACGAGCCGCGGAGTTCGTGCGCTCCGATGGCGATGGTGCGCCCCACTTCGCTCCCCATCAGTCCGAGGACGATCGCGAGCGGCGCCGCCATTGCGATGCACACGGCGCCTTCCCGGCCGAGTCCGAGCAGCAGCGCGGCGAGCAGTCCGAGCGTCATCAGCACGAGTCGGGTCGTCTGTCCGCGGGACGCCCATGCCGTGCGATTCAGTGACCAGGCCGTGATGGCGCCGATGCCGAACGGAGTCGCGAAGAAGAGCGCAGCGCCGTACGAATCGAGCGCGTACACCGAAAATGCAATCATGGCGAGGCCGAGGACCAGTCCGGGCAGCATCGCGATCAGCACTTTCGGCTTTTCGTCGCGCACTCTGGGTGGCTGATCGGCGAATGGTCCTTCGAATCGCGAGGGCAGCGCGCAGAGTGCGGCGAGTGTGGCGTAGTTCACCCAGGGAACGAAGAAGAGCAGCGCCCACCACGGTGACTTTCCGGCATCGATCGCGCGGCGCATGGTGAGCGTGATGCCCGCCCAGAGAAACGGCAGCGTCCAGAGCGCGAGCAACGGCATCAACCAGAAAGGCGCTTCCGCCAATGTCGTCTTTTGCAACGTGCTGATGGAGCTCATGTAGTCGAATGGCATCCACCAGCGATCGGCGCCAAGCCTCACAATGAGCACATCACTGACGTACTTCGTGACCATCAGGGCAGCGCCGTGCTGCAGATACTGGCGCGGTGAGACGGGTGACGCGAAGGTGAACCAGTAGCGAAACAGTTGGGATGTCGTGAGGCGCTCCATCAGCTTCCGGGGCAGAGCGCATCGTAGCCAACCGACGTCATCGATCCACCCATGACGGTGCCGAACCCTGGCTGTCCGCTCACCTTGTGGCTCTGCACCCGAGTCCACGTCGTGTCGCCGTAGTACCAGTTCTCGATCACCTTGACCTGCCGCTTGGTGCAGTCGAAGGTGAGTTTCGTGCGCGAACTCCACCAGTCGCCGCCGGGTGCACGGACGGGCTTCGCGAATCGGACTCGGATGATGGCGTCGAGCATTGGCGCCGTGCGGCGGATGGAGCGTTGTTCCACCAACACCGGATTGCCGGCGGCGGTGCGGCCGAGTTCGCGGAGGGCCTGGGCGCGGGCCTGCGCGCCGAGTGCAGGGACGGTCACGACGACCGCGATCAACATCTTCAGTGTGTATCGCATGGGGCGTGGCACGGTTGTACGGAAGGGAATGACGAAGGCGGGGACGCTTCTGGCGCATCCCTGTTTGAAGCTTCAGGCGCGGGACTTCTCAGAGCAAGGGCTCGCGCCGCGCCTACCCAGCGAGCGGCAGTGCATCGATGCCGCGCCCGCGCGTGAACGTCGATCCCACCGCGCTGACGACGGCGGTCTTCCGCGTCAGCCCAGCCAGGTCACGAATCCGGTAGACCGCCTCGATACCGGTGCAGTGCCCGCCCAGCAGATACACCAGCCCGGCTTCCTTCAGTTTGGCTGACGTCCACGCCAATTGTGCATCGGTGGCGGCGAAGAGGTGAAAACCCCCCACCGCTGCGACGATCGGAGCATTCCGCACCGCTCGACGCGCGAAGTCGATCGTGTTGACGATCCCCGCATGCCCGCACCCCGAGACGACGATCAGCCCCTCCGGTGTATCGATCACCACCGACGCATCCTCCGGCACGTTGTCCTCGACATCACCGCCGGGTGACCGCACCTGTCGCGAGCCGGACCAATTGCGCTCGGCATGGATCCGCGGCACCGGACCGGTGAACCAGACGCCCGGCAGCAGCTCCGCCGCTCCAGCGTGTTCGACGAAGGTGCCGCCGAGACGTTCGAACTCCGCACGGCGCGTCTTCAGGCCGTCGTCGGGAATCGCAACGCCGGCGTTCAGGCGCTGCCAGAAGATGCCGCGCGCGACATGCACCCGGCTCATCGCGGCCGGGTTTCGCTTCGCCAGCTCGCGCCGGAGCGTGACCAGCCCGCCGGTGTGATCATCGTGGCCGTGTGTCAGCACGACATCGGTCACCGTCGACAGGTCGATGCCCAGTTCGGCGGCGTTCCGCAGCACCGTCTCGGGCCGCGCACCGGTATCCAGCAGCAGTCGCTTGCCATCGACCTCGATCAGCGCGGAGTATCCCCACTCTCCGATGCCGCGGCCCGGATCGCCAGCCAGCATCGTGGAGAGTACCGTGATTCGTACATCTGTTGCGCTATGCGTTATCGTGTCGCTGCGTGGCAATGACGCAAGTGGAGACACCACGATGTTGGTCGCAATCGCGAGACTGACGAGCATCGGCAGCATGCAGCGCTCTGTGCAACAGGTGGCCTGATGGGTACGGGACCGGGGCGCGGACACTCAGGCGGCGGGACGTCCCCGCCCGGGTACTGGCTCCTCGGATGAACGTGTCGTCTCGCAGGGGGTAGCGCCATGGACAGAGGCGACTGCGGGGCGGTCTCAGGCGGCTCGCCTCCGTCGAGCCGTCGGCCGATCACGTTGCCGCACCACACACCGCCGCATTGACCGAAGTCACAGTGTGCACCAGACCAGACGCGACCGGTACGGGCGTGCACCGGTCGCTCGCCTGTGCTCCGAGTCGCGTCCGGTGGCTGGTTTCTGTAGTGCCGTCGCGCTCGTGCTGCGGTGGCACTAGTCTGTGGAAGCGCCTCAAGCACGAGTGTTCAGGCTGCGCACACGTGTACCCGATCTTCTCGAGCGAAACATGAACGTTGGCCTCCTCGGCGACTCCCTCACCGGAATCGTTGCGCACCTCGTCCACCTCGGCATCGCAGCCGCGGCAGTCCTCGTCTTCGTGGCGATCTACGTGACGATGACGCCACATCGAGAGTTCCGGCTCATCCGCGAGGGCAACTCCGCCGCGGCCATCTCCCTCGGTGGTGCGATCCTCGGCTACACGATTCCGCTGGCGAAAGCGGTGGCGCAAAGCGAGAGCATCCTCGACATGCTGATCTGGAGCGGTGTGGCGCTGGTCGCGCAGCTCGTGGCATTCGGCGTCTCCCGTCTCATCCTCCCGCAGCTCTCCGCGCATGTGGATGAGGGGAAGACGGCATCGTCGATCCTGATGGCCGCCATTGCCGTCGCGATCGGGCTGCTCAACTCGGCGGCGATGACGGCGTAGCCGCTGTCATGCGTCGGCGGCCAGAATCCCTGAGCGGAGCACCGCAGACGATGGCGCGCGCGGTGCACGACCGCTAGACTCGCGCGACTGTCCCTCATCGACTTCGACGCCGACGCCGACGCCTGCGATGATTCCGCCGCCCGGAGAACACAGCCATCCGCCGCGTACCCGTCGTTCCACTGTTCGCGCTGCTCGTGACCACGGCCGCGCAAGCGCAAGGCAATCAGGCCCTGGGTATCGCCGCGGACGTCGGCGCCGCCGTACCACTCGGTGCGTTCGCCAGTGACGGTGCCAAGGCGGGCCTCACGCTCGGCGCCACGGCGACCCTGCGTCTGACGTCGGTGCTCGGTGTATACGCATCGCTGGAGCGCACCGCGTTTCCTGTGAAGCAGTCTGCCGCGTCGCCTGGTGATGGGACCTGGACGGACATGGGGGTCGGTGCCGGCGTGCGGCTCTGGGTTCCGTGGCGCGAAAACCGTCGGCTGCGGCCCTGGGCCCAGATCGGGCTCGCCCTGCACAGTCTCGATGCGCCGATTGCCGGGGACGAGTACGCCGTGATCGATACCAGGCGGCTGCGAACGATCGAAGGCGGTGCAGGCCTCGATATCGCGCTCGGGTCGAAGCGGGTCTGGTTCGTGCGGCCGATCGTGCGCTACCGGCGCTATTCGTTCAAGGTCGAGGCGCCTACTGCCACCGCAACGAACCGGATCTCGTATCTCACGTTCGGTGTCGGTCTCGTGATGGCGCTGGGCACGGGGAACGCGCCGCGTTAGTTGGTGCGGGCGACTCGCTCAGGATCGTCCCGGCGTCTGCGCCGGACGATCGCCACTGCTGCGAGCAGCCCCAGGCCCGACGCCAGCAATCCCACCGTGCCAGGCTCCGGGACGACCGCGACGGTGGTGGTCGCCGTCACGGTGGCGCGCGCCGCTGAGGTCGCACCGGCGAGGGGCGCCAGCGCCCAGAGGGGCGCGAGGACTTGTGTGGGGACTGGCACGGGCGCGGGTGCGAGACCTGCGGGGACTGTCACCATCTGCAGCGGTGACGCACGCAGGGCCGTGGGCTGGGTCGTGACCGTGAGCGTCGAAAAGTTCCGTGCCGACTGCGAATCGGGGAGCGCGAGCGGCTCCATGTCCGCACGCGTCGGACGGCGTCCCGATCCACTGGTCGCATACGCGGCGGCAGAATCGGCACGTACACCGCCAGGACCGTTGCGGAGCACGGTCTCGATGGAGTCCAGCCGCCGGATCTGTCTCTCCAACTGCGAGGCGGTCAGCTCGGTGCCCAGCCGTCGGGCATCCTTTCCGGCGCTGTTCCGGCACCCTGAGATCAGCGCAACGACGCACAGGAGCGGCAATGGTCCCAGCACTGCGCTCCGCCAATCGTTTCGTGTCATGACGTGCCTCGTTCGCAGAAAAGGCCAAGCCGTCCGAACGTCGGACGTTTTCAGGCGACAAGGTACGTGTCGGGCACGGATTGCGCACGAGTTCGCGCCAATCGACGTTTGCCGAGCTCGACTTTAAAGTCGAAGCGCTGGCCGGGCTGGCCGGCCCGGCCGCGCGGACGACCCGAATGATCTCCGGACGGCCGACTTCAAAGGCCAGTTCCGCACCGGCGATGACCTGTACAGCCAGCGCAACGAATGCAGGCGTCATGCAGACCTCACACAGGCTGGTGGTGGCGCGCCTTGGCGGCAGGCGCACACCAGGGTCACCGCGTGTTTGTCGAACCGCGCGGAACGGTCTTCATTCGGTCCAGCGTGACCCGGCCCCCAACCATCGTCAGCAGACTGGTGGTACCAGGCAGCGCCGGCGGTGGCACGCTGAAGATGTCCTGCGACAGCACCGCCAGATCCGCCAGCTTTCCCGCCACCAGCGATCCCTTCTCGCGCTCGGCGTGTTCGGCATATGCCGACATGAGTGTGTATGCGATCACCGCCTGCTCGCGTGTCAGCGCATGCGACGGATTGGCCGGATTGATCGACGCCAGCATGATGTTCAGTCCCGTATTCGCGGGTCCATCACTCCCGATGGCGAGCGGAATGCC
>JANPFJ010000493.1:0-2597 GCA_031423355.1 Gemmatimonadaceae bacterium
TCTTGAAACATCAACGCATCGGCGGTACACTCTGTCGACATAACGGCTGTCCTTGGGTGAGTTTTAAGGCGTTCTAGACAAACACCTTATACCACCCGAGGCAGCCGTTTTTCAATAGCGTGGTGAGAAATTCGGGCTAGCGGTCCTGGAGCGCGTGCGCCGGACAGGCACCTCCATCGTCGTCACGAAGCGGGGCGAGCCGGTGGCCGAGATCAACCCGCCGTCGCCAGCAAGCACGGGTGAGGGGTGGCTTGGGTCCATGCGCGACACGGCCACCATGACCGACGATCTGATCGCACCGGCCAGCGCCAAAAACGAATGGGACGCCTTCGGCCAATGAAGCTGCTGCTCGATACCCATATCTGGCTTTGGGCACTGCTCGACCCGGATCGGTTGTCGCCTGCCGTCCGCGCGGCCCTCGCGTCGAGCGAGAACGAACTGTGGCTCTCGCCGATCAGTGTGTGGGAGGCGCACCTGCTCGCCGAACGCGGTCGGGTGCGGATTGATTCGGCGCCGGCCGAGTGGGTGGAGCGCATGGTGCAGGCGCTGCCGCGACGTGAAGCCGCCCTGACGACCGACATCGCGGTCGCCAGCCGTCGGCTCGCCCTGTCCCATGAGGATCCGGCCGATCGCTTCCTCGCCGCCACAGCGCAGGTGCTGGGGCTGACGCTGGTCACCGCCGACGCGCGTCTCACGAATTCCACGGAGTACGCCGTGTTGGCGAACGAATGACCGACATGCAATCGCGCCTCGCCGCGGCTTTGGCCGACCGGCACCGTCTCGATCGCGAACTCGGCGCCGGCGGTATGGCCACGGTAAAGTTGCTGGCGAAGGCAAAGCAGTAAGATGACCAAATCTCTTGAGGCTAACCGGGCGCGGAACACGAAGCACGGGAGGGAGTTAGCGACAAACTGCCGTAGCTGGCTGGCGTACTCGGGCTAGATTTCCCCGATGTCACCGACTGTGCTGCGCGACGGCCCATTTCGGCTGTTCTTCTTCTCTCGCGAGGAGGAGCGCACCCATGTCCACGTCGCCCATCCGGACGGTGAAGCGAAGTTCTGGCTTGACCCCCGAGTCGAGCTCGCAACACAGACCGGCCTCTCATCGGCGCAGATTCGCAGTGCGCAGCACGTCGTCGAGCGGCATATCGAGGAGGTTCGTCATGCTTGGACCAAGCACTTCGGTCGCTGAGGTTACGCACGTCTCACGACACGGCTTCTGGTTATTGCTGGATGCCGAAGAGCTGCTCGTTCCGTTCGCGTCCTTCCCGTGGTTCCGACAGGCCACGATCGACCAACTCGTGGACGTACAGTGGCCAACGGCGGATCACTTGTACTGGCCGCAACTCGACGTGGATCTGTCGGTCGCCTCCATTCGCAATCCGGACGACTTTCCGCTGATCGCGCGCGTCACGGCGTAGTGCGGCACATCAGGCTTGGCGACGGGGAGACCTACGACGAGCAGCCGACGGCCGATCTCGGCTCGGAAGCCCCCGACGAGCGCCGCATCCTCGTCTGTCTGGGGCGCGCTGACCAAGACGACATCGGCGTGGGCGGACTACGGCGCCTCGGAACTGCGTAGTCGTGCCGTCGCCCACGCGGCATGTTCGCGCACTGACGTCGTGCTCATGCGCAAGCATCGCCTCAAGCACCGCCAGGTCCTCGACGGTGCCAACGTTCCCCAGCACGACACACGCGTTACGCTTGAGCATCCACAGCTTGGGCGCGCTTGATCGCGATAGGGCGCATCGACAGTAGCGATCGCACGAGGGAGAGAGGAGCATGACATCGCCGCACAAGCGTATCTGGCGCTGCCAGCGGACGAGCGGTTTGAGACCAGGATCTCGACCACGCTCGTTGCGTGGCTAGAAGGTGTACCATCCATTCATGAACTGGGAGCCCTCGGTTACTGCCGACCTCCTCGACGCTCGCGGACTGGAGAGGACCGATTATGAGTGCATCGTGTGCGGGACCAGGCTGTGCCAGCGGGGATGCCACCTCCCCGCGATACCGGCACATCCTGTGGATCGCGTTGGCGGTCAACGCCCTGATGTTCGGCGTCGAGATTGTCGGCGGCGTCGCGGCCGGCTCGTCCGCGCTGCAGGCGGATGCGTTGGATTTCCTCGGCGACGCGGCGAACTACGGCATCAGCCTCTTCGTGCTGTCCGCGTCGCTCGTCGTCCGCGCGAACGCGTCGATTCTCAAAGGCGCCACGATGGCGGCGTTCGGCTGTTGGGTCGTCGGACATGCGCTGTATCAGGCCACGACCGGCCGAGTGCCCGAGCCCATGGTGATGGGCGTGATCGGTGTGCTCGCCCTGCTCTCGAACGTCCTCGTTGCGGGACTGCTGTACAAGTTCCGGAGTGGCGATAGCAACATGCGCAGCGTCTGGATCTGCTCGCGGAATGACGCCTTGGGCAACATCGCGGTCGTCGCGGCGGCCACCGGCGTGTTCACGACGCAGCGCGGGTGGCCCGACATCGCCGTCGCGCTGATCATGGGCGTCCTGTCGCTCTCGGGCGCCGGGCAGATCCTCAGGCATGCGCGGCAAGAGCTCGCCACCAGTAGGCTCTCCACAACGGCACCCAGCGCAACCGC
>JANPFJ010000494.1:0-1371 GCA_031423355.1 Gemmatimonadaceae bacterium
TTGGTGGGCTCGTCCAACAGCAACACATCAGGTTGACGCACCAACGCGCGCGCCAGCAGCGTCTGTCGTTTGCGGCCACCGGAGGCCGCTTGGAAGAGCGCGTCAGCGTCCAGCGAGAGGTGTTCCAGCACCGTTTCCACACGGGTGTGGATCTGCCACGCGTCGGCTGCGTCGATGGCGTGGTGCAGTCGATCGAGCGCGCGGAGAGCGGCGTCATCGGGTGACGACGCGACGCGAAGACTGGCCTGATGATACTGCGCCAAGAGCACGCCGGAGGGCCCAACGCCTCCCGCGACGACGTCGAAGATGGAACCGGCCACATCATCAGGAATCTCTTGCGACAAGCGTGTGACACTGACGCCGGTTTGCCGCACCACTTCACCCGAATCGGGCGTGATGGAGCCGTCGAGGAGCTTGAGCAGCGTGCTCTTCCCTGCACCGTTTCGCCCCAGGAGGCACACGCGCTCGCCGCGCTCGATCGCGAATTGGGCGTTGTCGAGCAAGGTGGGCCCACCAAACGCAATCCCTACGTCCTTCATCCCCAGCAACGCCATAGGCCGCGACACACTCCAGCACGACGGCCAAGGCCGTCACGATCCGTAAGGTGAGAGTGCTGTGCATACGCGATCACGTGCGTGCACTCCCAGCGAGCCGTGAAAGATAACCGCGGTGGGTCGGCACGGAGATGCGATGCAGATGCGATGGAGATGCGATGGAGATGCGATGGAGATGCGCTGGCCCGTTGATCTCCGGCGCGAACGCAATAGCTTTTGGCGATTGGGCGTGGTGGCCGAGTGGTTTAAGGCAGCGGTCTTGAAAACCGCCGAACCTGAAAGGGTTCCGTGAGTTCGAATCTCACCTACGCCGTTTCAAGTTGTTACGTGGCAACGCGTCGTGCGCTTCGCGTGAAGTGGCTTCTCGCGGCCTCGAGCGAGTGCCCGCGTCGTACTGTGTCGTGGACTGTGTCGTTGGTCGGGCACTGCATTACGCGGAGCCCTTCCCGCTCGCGCGGCGGGTGGCGGGCGCCGACGACACGGTCGCCGTCTTCCGCGTGTAGTCCGCGGCTTCGGGCACGTGTCGCCCATATACCTTGTGCGCGAGCGCGGTCGTGCCATGGCCCAGCTGACGCGCCACGACGGCGTAGCTGTAGCAATCGCGCAGCGCCTGTACCGCGTAGGTGTGGCGGTGATCCCGGGTCGAGTAGTCGGTGATGCCGACGTCCTGGAGCGCGCAGGCCTGCTTGAGCTGATAGAGCGTCCGGTCGGCCGCGCGCACGAGCCCTTCGTCGGTGTCGTCATCGAGCAGGGCCGCGAAGACGCGAGCCGAATGAAGACCACGATTCGATCGCAGGTAGGCGAGGAACTCGTCGCG
>JANPFJ010000495.1:0-2014 GCA_031423355.1 Gemmatimonadaceae bacterium
TCATCCTCGTGCGCAGCGGCGGCAAGTGCATGGCATTCGCACTCAGCTGTCCGCACCAGCGGGCGATGCTGAAGATCAAAGGCGGTGATACGGCGTTTCTCTGCCCGAAGCACAAGTCCGAGTATCGGATCGATGGCGAGTACATCCGCGGTCGCGCCACGCGCAGCATGGATCGTCGTGTCATCCGCAAGGAGGGCGCGGAGCTGGTGGTGGAGCTCGAGTCCCAGATCAAGAGCGACGACGACGCGGCCGGCTGGGCGGCGGCATTCGTCGCAGTGTGAGCCAGGCACTCGATGACCGCTGGGTGTCCATGAACGCTGACGGCTCAGCCCATCGATTGCACCGGTTCTTCGCAGTGCACGGCACACGCTGACGGGCTTTCGTGCAGGTGGAATGTACGTGCAGGTCCATCCGAGGGTGATGGCGATGATGCCGGCATAGGATGCGGTTGTCTCTTGTCCTCACGTTCTGGTTCGATCATTCAATGGAGGTGCGATGACGCATCACGACGAAGGCTCAGAAGCGCACGACTGCAACGGTTGTCCGCTGACCGCGGCAACCCCCGCTCCGGCTGAAAGTGCAGAGGTTACTCGCCGTCACTTCGTGTCGGTTGCGACGCTCTCGGCGATCGCGCTGACACTGTCGGCCTGTGGCGGCGGTGAGTTGTCGGCCGAGGAGCGACTGACGGCCCTGGGGCCGCCGACGCCGACCCCTTCACCGACGACGCCACCGACGACGCCACCGACGATGCCACCGGCCAATCCGCCTGTTGGCTTGAATCAGATCGGTGTGACCATCGCATCGTTCCCGTCGCTGCTGGCTGTTGGTGGCGTGGCGAAGGTGAACAGCAGCCCGCCGGTGGCCCTCGCGCGAACGGCGACCGGATTCGTGGCCTACTCGCTGCGATGCCCGCACGCGGGAACGACGGTCAATCTGACTGGCGGCACGTGGGTCTGCCCGAACCACAAGGCCCAGTTCTCCGGCACCGGAACCTGGACGGGCGGCGAAACGCGGACGACGAATCTCGTGGCGCGCATGGTCACGCCGAACGCCACCAATACCTTCGTGGTCGTGAACCTCACCTGAGCCTGCCGTCAGCGTGCGGAAAGCGGTTGCGTCCCTCGGGAGGCGCAACCGCTTTCTCGTTGGCGCGTCGCAGAAACAGCGTCAGCGATCAGAGTCGTCGCTGATCGGTGATCTGGATGTTCCCCCGGTGCCAACGGTCTCGACATAGGCGCTCGCCGCCCCGTGCGTGTAGACGAGCGCGCCTCCAGAATGACCAACGCGGTACCCTGCAAGGACCAACGCCAGCGACCCCGCTGTCGCCAGCACCCGGCATTCTTCCTCGACGGGGTGATGCTCCCTTCGGGCACGGCAAACACGCCGCGGATTTCGGCGGCGGCGCGATGAGCGCGATGGGTTGCCGCGGGCGGTGCAATATGGCTGGCGCCGTTACGCCAATTGCTCCTGCCAATCGAACAGCGGCATGACTGTCTCTGGCGCCAGTGGCATGTAGATCTCGATCACGTTGCCGTCCCCGCGCCGGTCGGTGCAGTGAAGCCGCCAGCCATGCGCGTGCACGATACTCCTGACGATCGTGAGGTCATCGACGCTGGCCACCCGCTCACGCGATTCGGGGCGTGCCGGCTCGAGCAACCGCTGCCGCCGATCCTCGGGCATGGGTCGCCCGGTGTCCTCGACGGTAACGACGATGTAGTGACCTACGGTGACCGTCGGTCGGTCGCGACGGTCATCATCGGCAATTTCGGCGAAGCGGGTCGCGAGCCTCAGCGTCCCGCCCCTCGGCATGGCGCGATTCGCGGCGCGGATGACTCGTCGGAGCGCCCGCGCGAGGTACCTCCGGTCACCGCGTACTACGGCCGGCGTGATGTCGAAGTGGGTCTCCAGTCTGGTGCTGTCGCCCAGTCGCTCCGAGGCCTCGCTGGCGAGTTCCGAAATGAGGTCATTGGCGTCGAACGTCGTCTGCACGAGTTGCGCTGTGCGCACGGTCGAG
>JANPFJ010000496.1:0-2670 GCA_031423355.1 Gemmatimonadaceae bacterium
TCGCGTGTCTCCAGCGCCCACAGGTAGACACTCAGCGTCACGGCCGCCTGCAGGACGCCTGTCAACACGATGAAGCGCCATTGGACCCGGCCCAACATCGACTCTTCCGGCGACCGTGGTGGACGCATCAGTACGTCCTGCTCCGGCGGGTCGAGCACGAGCGCCAACACCATCACGCTGTTCCCGTTGCGCATGACGCGTGCACGGGGAGCGGTCATCGACCGGAGCGACTGCACGGCGCGTTGCGCCCTGAATTCCTGGACGAAGCCGATGATCGCGTTGATGACGACGATTGCGAGGATCGCGCCGGCGTCCAGCACCTCGCCAAGCACGACGGATACCACGCCCGCACCAAGCAACAAGCAGATCACCGGACTGGCGAACTGGCGGACGAACAGCGCGACGGACGACGCGGCCGGCGCCAATGCCAACTCGTTCGTCCCAACTTCCGTCAGGATTCGCGACGCTTCGGACGCCGACAATCCAGTCACAGGTTTGGGCGACGTCATGTACTCTCGGTGAGCATACTGTCTGGTGGTGCTACCATCACCGCAAGGGACCAGCCATGTCCTCGCACGACTCGGCGCTGCGCGCACACGTCTCCGCACACGCGACCATCATTGCATCGCCTTCGCCAAGCGAGCGGCAGTATTGCTCGCAGATTCGACAGGCCATCGCGCAGATACCACAGACGGCACCGTGAATCGGCGACCCACGCAACACGAGGTCCGCCGCCGTGGCACACAGCCGCGCGCAGTCGAGCATCGCAGTCTGGTGCTCGCGCCCCGCGTGCTCACCCGCCATTTCGAGGCAGTGCGCCGCCGTCATGGTGCACGAAGCGTAGGTGTTGAGGCAGTTTCTGGCGCACTCCTGCATCATGGAATTCTGCTGTTGCATGTCAGCGTCGGACATCGTTCCTCCCCTCAGTGATTGCCTGCCACACCGGACACGCGCCGCGATTTGCTCCTACGCGAGCGAGGGTACGGTGGTATCGCTTGGTGCCGCGCGCCCTGTGTCCACGCTGCGCTTGGCTCGCGCCATGGCGACGAGTTGCCGTTCCTTGACCAGCGAGTAGATGGCCGGCACCACCAGGAGCGTGAGGATCGTGCTGCTCACCATCCCGCCGATCATCGGCGCGGCGATGCGCTTCATCACGCTGGCACCGGTCCCGGTACCCCACAGGATGGGCAGCAACCCAACCATCGTTGATGCGACGGTCATCATTTTCGGTCGCACACGCTCGACGGCCCCTTCAATCACGGCGTCGTAGAGATCTTTCAGGGTGGGGGTCTTGCCGTCGGCACACCGCTCGGCCCACGCGCTATTCAGGTAGACGAGCATGATGACTGCCGTCTCCGCTGCAACACCGGCGAGCGCAAGGAACCCGACCGTCACCGCGACCGACCACTCGTAGTCCAACGCCCAGAGGAACCAGATCCCACCGATCAGCGTGAAGGGGATCGAGAGCATCACGATCAGCGTCTCGCTGATGCTGCCAAAGTTGAAGTACAGCAGCAGAAACACGATGGCCAGTGTCGCGGGCACGACCAGCTGCATCTTTGCCGTCGCGCGTTCCATGTACTCGAACTGGCCACTCCATGCCAGCGTGTAGCCCGGCGGCAGCACGAGATTGCGACTGACCACGCGTTTCGCGTCGGCAACGAAGCCACCGATATCCGTGCCTTCAACATCCACGTACACCCAGGCAGTGGGCTGCGCATCCTCCGTCCGTACCACCATCGGGCCCGAGACCTGACGGATCGTGGCGACCTGGCCAAGCGGTATCTGCGCACCACCGCGAATGGGTACGCTGCCGGCACCGGATGACATGCCCCCAGCCATCGCCGCGGGAACTGCACTCGCGTCATGGCTCACCGGCACCAGCACGGAGGCGAGGCGCTCGGGTGTATCGCGCAGCTCCTGCGGGTAGCGCACACGGACACCGTACCGCTCTCGCCCCTCGACGGTCTGCGTGACCGTCATCCCACCGATGGCAGCCGCGATCACTGTCTGGATGTCGCCGACGTTCAGGCCATGGCGCGCCGCAGCGACGCGGTCGATGTCGATGTCGAGGTAGTAGCCGCTCACGGCTCGCTCGGCGAATGCGCTGCGTGTGCCAGGCACCGTCTTGAGCAGCGCTTCCAGCTCCTTGCCGAGGCGCTCGAGGGTGGCGAGGTCCGGCCCGAAGAGCTTCACGCCCACCGGTGTCCGAATGCCGGTGGCGAGCATGTCGATACGCCCCTTGATCGGCATCGTCCACGCGTTCGTCACCCCGGGCATCTTCACCGCAGAATCCATCGCGGCGACCAGCTTGTCGTACGTCATGCCGTCTCGCCATTCCGACTTCGGCTTCAACGAGATCGTGGTCTCCGCCATGTCGAGGCCTGCCGGGTCCGTGGCGGTGTTGGCACGTCCCGCCTTGCCCCACACACTGGCCACCTCAGGAAACGACTTCAGGATGGCGTCCTGTTGGCGCAGCAATTCACGCGCACGGGCGACGCTGATCCCAGGCAGTGTTGAGGGCATGAAGAGGATGGTGCCCTCTTCGAGCGGTGGCATGAACTCGCTGCCAATCCGCTGCAATGGGATGTACGTCACGATCAGCGCGGCCGCCGAGAGGCTGATCATCCCCCAACGGTGCGTCATCACCCAGGCGAGGACCGGACGGTA
>JANPFJ010000497.1:0-1706 GCA_031423355.1 Gemmatimonadaceae bacterium
GCCCTCGGCGCGATCGGCACCAGCACCATCGATCTTGACGCCGGGGCGATTGGTATCGCGGCGCGGATCGGAACGCGCTATACCCTCACGCAGCCGGTCGGCGACAACGGCGTCTCGGTGATGGTTCGCGGCGGCGTGGAGTACGACCCGAAGCCGAGCGGCGCGAACGCGGTGAGCTGGCGTGGGACAACGGTGCGGGCCGGAGCAGGTCTCTCGCGCGCTACGAGCAGTACAACCGTCGGCGCCTCGGTCGAGGTGACACGGAGCTTTTCTGATTCGCTCGGCGGCAGGAACCTCTTTCCCGGTGGCGGGGCACTCACACTCGACGGTCGGCTGCTGCGGTTCGTCGGAGCAGACGGCACGGGGTTCGTCACGGCGAACGCGTTCTATTCCCGCCCGCTGAACATCGAACGCCCGGACCAGCCGACGCGGCTTATTCCCATCGGCGACTTCACCGCCCTCACGGTCGCCGGTGCGTTCCCGCTGCGCGACTTCACGCTGCTGCCGACCATTTCGCTGTTGCGCGAGTCGAGCAGCGCCACGGCGCTGACGAATGGCGTCGTGGTGAACGGCGTAGTCGTCAACCGGGTGGCGACGCAGCTGAATGCCAGCGGATTCACCAGCAGTGTGAGTCTTGGCCTGGCGATTCCCCTCGGCCGGTTCGTGACGGTGACGCCGGAAGCCGGCGCGGCATTCGGGACGGTGTCGCAGACAGTGTCGTCCAGTTTTCCGCGTCGGATCGGCCGACCGATCGTGCGGTCTCAGGGGTTCAGCGATCCGCTGCGTGGCGGATGGTTTGCCTTGGAGATTTCACTCTCGCGGTAGCCGAGCGCTGGCTCCCGGCGCTGATGGCGCCGGTCTGTCCGTGACTGCCGATGTTGCGCGCTTCTGCGGCAACGGCTCGAGACCGAACCCGCATGTCGGCCGGGAGATTGAGCTCTCGAGGGAGCTACTGGCGCGAGTCGTGCCCCCGATCCGCATGGCTCTTCGCCGCCCCGCAGGCGATAGTTACCTGCGTCTGCCGGTCGCATCCGCAGTTCTCCCCCCCGAACGGCCTGCCCAAAATGAACCGACACCTGATCGCTGCCGTCACCCTGCTTATGGTGGCTCCGCTCGCCGCACAGCCCCCCGCCGGGCTGCCGCGCATCGCGACCCTCGCTGAGGTTGTTGCGCGAGGTGACTCGCTGCAGTTGCCAGGTCAGTGGACCGCCCCTCCCGGTGACGCGCTCTCGCACTACACGGCTGGCTTTGCGACCACGTTGTGCGGTGCCGTCTTCATAACCGGGCTGACGCCGGCCGACGCCGCGGCGAACGTCGGATTCTTCACCGGGCCGCTGCAGTACCGATCCGAGGTGGTGGACACGGTCATCGATCGCGCCACACAGACCGTGCGACTCCGGCTCAGGAACGGTGTCACGCGCGTGGCGCGCCGGTACGGCAGTCAGGGCTGTGTGCCGCTGCCGATCGGTGCCGACAGTGTCATGTTCACGCCGTCGATCATCACGTCGAACCTGCCGCCGGCGGCGTCGACGCCGTGGCCGATGGGCGACGTGCTGCCGACCACGCCGCTGCCGAAGAACATCGATACCACACTGCTCGCGCGCGCGATGGACGAAGCCTTTGGTCCGCCCGAGGCGATGACGCTGGGTCTGGTCGTCACCTACAAGGGGCGCATCATCGCCGAGCGTTACGCGCCGGGGATCGGG
>JANPFJ010000498.1:0-1211 GCA_031423355.1 Gemmatimonadaceae bacterium
GCTTGGGATCGATGAAACCCTTGGCGATCAGCGACTGTACGCCGGGAATGATCGACTTGGCCGCGCTCGGGCCCGGTTGTCCGTCGGTATAGACGATGTCCGGCTCGAAGACCACATATCCCAGCGAGTTGTAGACCATCGGATTGACGGTATTCCGGCCACTTGGTGCCACGTACCCATGCAGCCCATCCGTCAACTTTTCGTAGAAGTACACCACCATGGGCCACTGCTTGTTGGCGTCGAAATTCTCCGGCTTGTACAGCAAGCCGCGTAGCGGTGTGCCATCGCTGTTCAGCCAGGACACCACCTCGACGCTGCCCCGTGGGTATTGCGCATCCTGCGGGTTGGCGTTTGAAATCTTCGTGCCGCTGGCCAGCGATGTTCCGGTCCACAAATCGGGGAACTCGCGATACGTCGACTGCGTGAACAGATACTGTTCGGCATCACGCGCCTTCTGGGGTGCGCCGTAGCCGCGATCACCCATCACGATCCGCTCCGGTGCCGCCTCAACGCCGATGCGATCGCGATAGAAGCCTGACGCCTTCGTGAGCGAATCTACCGCGCGCAGCACGACTGGCTTTGCCGGATCGAGGAATCGATCTTCCCGGTCCATGTTGACGATCCGAAAGGTCATGCCTGCGCGACGTCCGGCACCATCGGTCAGGTTCTTTGGCGCCACCAACCCACTGGGATCAACTTCCCACACATCAAAACGATCGTACACCATGACGCGCTTGTCGCTGGTCGTCCATCCGCCCAATCCGTAGGGTGGTGGGATGTCCGGGGAATCGAACTCTTCGTCCTGAAATTTGATGGTGGCAATGGCGCCCGTCAGGTTGACTTTTTTGCCGGTCGTGGTGGCAACAGCCTGCCACTGCCCACCTTCAAACCAAGTGACGTAGTTGCCGCCGGGTGACAGTTGTGGCTGACCATCGATTTTCTTGGCGATCAGCGTCTTGGCGCCAGACATCGGATCGACCAAATAGGCATCGGCCGCGCCCTCGCCCCAGAACTGCGGGATGGCATACTCGACACTGTTCACACCCAAGGCGTGCTTCGCGTCGTCGCTGAGCGTGACTTGCAGCGAGTCGTTGGCCAACTGCGCCCATTTACCCGTGGCGATGTGATACACCGCCAGAAAGGTGCGCGCGCGATCCCGCGTCGCGTCGAGTTTTTGCTGGGGCTGAATCTTGGTGTCCTGCCAGTGCCAC
>JANPFJ010000499.1:0-14175 GCA_031423355.1 Gemmatimonadaceae bacterium
CTTCATCGTCGACACCTCGTCGAGGATCTTCATCAGGTGCGTCTCGGCCGTCGGGTAGTCGTGATCCCATTTCAGGTCGCGGCCGCCGCCGAGCGGTTCGAACTTCACGCGCAGGAAGGTGAAGCGCCCGTCATAACGCACATTCGGGTTCGGTGTCTCGCCCGGTGACGATCGACGGAATCGCTGCGCCGAAAGGGTCAGCAGCGGAAGCGAGAGCACTGCACAGAGCCACCAGCGGGTGCGATGGGTCATGGAGCCTTCCCGGAAGCACGGAGAGAGAGCAGCAGATCCTGCGCTGCCTCGAAGTTGGGAGCCAGATCGAGGGCACGCAGCACTTCGCGGCGCGCCGCCGCGCGGTCACCCGACGCGGCCAGTACCAATGCCAGTCGATACAACGCATCGGCGCGATCCGTTGGTCCCAGGGCGACCACCGCACGCCGGGCACGAATCGCTGATGGCCAGTCGCGCCTGACGAAGGTCAGCTCACCGAGCCTCGCGTGCACCTTCGCGTCGAACGGATCGGCAAGGGCTGCACGCTGCAGGGCCGCGATCGCGCCAGCCGAGTCGCGCGCCGCCTCGAGCAACCCCGCGAGGGTGATGTTCTCGTCAACCGCATCCCCGTTGCGCGAGGCGATCGCCGCCAGCGCGCCTCGGGCACCCGCGGTGTTCCCAACGGCGGTGTGAGCGGCAACCAGAAAGTGGTATCCGCTGCCAGGCTCCGCCCATTCGGGAAAGAGCGTGACGCCACGTTGGGCAGCAGCGATCACCTGCGGCCACTGCTTCTGCTGCATGGCGGAGGCTGCGGCGGTGAGCGCATCGCGCAGGGGACCAGCCAGCTCCGTGATGGTCTCGCCGTCGGCCCCGGTGCGGACCTCGCCGCGCACGGAGGCAAACTCCCGCGCGAACTTCGCCCGGAACCAGCGGTCGAACGTCCCATCGAGCGCCGTCGAGTCGAGGCCATAGATCTGCCGCATCAGCTCCGGGGTGCGCTGTCCGATCCGGTACCCATTCAGCAGCGCGCGGATTCCGTCCATTCCCTTCCGCTCTTCGAGCATCTCGAAGACATACGCCGCCAGCGCGTATGACAGAATGACTTCCTGGCCATACCTCGGATGCACGAAGCCATCGTTCAACCGGCTGACCGGCTGCAATCGGTTCGCGCTGTAGGCAGCGATGAGCATGGGAGTCACCCCCCCGCCCCACTCGGGCCGCGCGCGCCGCTCCTCATGCACCGATAACCCTTCCGACACCCAGCGCGGCACCCGGTTGTCGGTCGCGCCGAGCGTGATCGTGTGTGCAAACTCGTGCCAGAGTACTGAGGCCCAGTTAAATTCGCCTCGATCACGCGCCGGCGGCTCATCAACGACCAGCACATTGCCGAACGCCACACCGAGCGCGCCGAGGCCCGCCAGGCCAACTGCGCGCACGCTGAAATCGGCGTGGCTGCGATAGAACTCGACCCGCACCCGCTCGGATGGTTTGAAACCGTAGCGCGTCGTCAACGCCGCATACGCTTCCTCCGCGAGCGGTGCTGCTGACATCGACATCACGTCGGCGTCGCCCGGCTCGATCACGAGATCGAAGTGTTCCGTCGCCACCGTGCGCGCCTTGGCGTACGTGTCGAGCAGGTCGAGAGTGTTCTTGACCCAGACATCGAACGGATCGAGCGCGAAGGCACGCTCGAGCGTCGCGCGCCCGCTCTCCACCTGACCAATGCGCAACTGATTGACACCCAGCAACGCCAGTGCCCGGGCGTCGCGACCATCGCGGGCAACACCGGCGCGCGCGAACCGCACCGCATCCCCATACAGCCGGTTCCGCGCCGACACATCGGCCAGTTCGACCTCGGCAAACGCCGATCCAGGCAGCCGTCGGTGCGCCCGCTCGAGCGCCGCACGATGTCCCGCCGTATCCAGCGCCAGCCACCGCGCGGCAGCGATCGCAACCCATGGGCCGGGCGCCGTGCTGTCGACCACCAGCCCCTTGCGCGCCTCCGCAATCGCCGCGTCGTATTGCTCTGCATCGATGAGGCGTTTCGCCGCCAGCGAATGACCATCCGGGCTGGCTGAATTCACCGCCAGCAGCTGCAGCAACGGATCGCGCGCGGCGCGCTGCCCGTCGAGTGCGTTGACGCGCACCTGTGCCGCGAGTGCGCGCGGATGCCTGGGATTGAGCGAGAACACCTGCTGCAGCGTCGAGCGAGCGTCGGCGAAGTTGAACTTCTCGAGGAACATCTCGCTCAGCTCGATGCGTGCGTCGAGCCGTGTTGGTTCGAGCGCCAATGCGCGGTCGAACAGGCGCAGTGCATCCTTGAAGCGTTGCGGATCGGAGCGGCCGAGCAGCCTTGCTGCCGCCGCCATCGCATGGAATTCACTTGCAGTCCGCGCGCCACCGCGGGCGTCGACGCTCGCCACCAGCCGTGTGAGGCGCGCCATTGCGCTGTCAGCGCCGCCGCGATCGCGCTGGAGGCGCAACCGTTCGACGCGGGCGCGGAGGGAGTCGGCGCCGCGGGCAGCAATCGTCCACGCCTCATCCGCCTCGTCCAGCCGGCCAAGCGATTCCAACGCAAACGCAAATGCCCACGACACCTCCGGGTTGCCCCGCCACTTCGCGCCGCGACTCAGCGCCTCGGCCGGACGGCCCACATCCGTGAGTGAGCGAATCAGCGCCACGGCGTGCGCCGGCGTCGCATTCGGCCCACTCAGCGCTTGCTCGGCGGCCGTGATCGACTGGTCGTATGCGCCGCGCAGATACAATGCCGACGCGGTGTTCGCTGCAGTCGCGCTGGCGGCGGTGGCAGCGCCTGCCGGAGGGCGTGTGCCCTGCGCCACCAGCTCCGGCGCCACCACAGCCGATGCCATACCGGCCAGGGCGATGGAGACGAGCTGACGCAGCATCTGCCTACGCGCGCTCACGGTTTCACCGCGCCCGGTGCGCCACGGAGCGCGCGCGTGCGCTCGGCCAGCTCCACGATCAACGGCTCGAGCGCCTGCAGATAGGCATCTTCACTGAGCGTGCTCCGCCGCGCCCGCAGGGCGTCGATGCGAGCCTGCACGTCGGCCCGCGCCGTGAGTGCAGCAGCGGTCGCCGGGCTCGTGCCCGCCGCCATGCTGAAGGTCGATGCAAGATGGAACGTGCGCGCACGACCACCGTCGGCGCCGTCAGCCAGCTGCGGATGTTCGGTTGCCAACAGGTTGCCCTTCGCAAATACCTGCTCCACTTCGTGCTGCGCGTACGTGAAGGCCTCGAGCAGCGAGACGCGCCCATCCTTGTCGGTGTCGCCTACGTCGGTTGTGAGCGCGCGCACGAAAGGACCGGGGAAGAGTGTTTCGTTCTGCTCGCGTGCGCTCTTCGTGGCGGTGATGACGATGCGTCGAGGTCCGGCCAGTGCGGTCGCAAACTCGCCGCTGGCGCTGCCCGTCTGAATGAAGGCGATCATCGGCGCCGTGGCCGGCGCCAGCACACGCGCGAAATCAGAGGGAGTCATGTCCGGTCCCGGCAGATTCACCCGGGTCTCCCCGCTCAGCGACGAGCCGTGCGCCATCACGATCACCACCAGTCGATCCGCCACCGTGAGCGTCCTGGCGATGCCACCCAGCACGCGCTCGATCGTCGCCTTGCTCGACTTCCCCTGCACCCGAGCGGCATCGCGTGTCGAGTCCTGTTCGAGGACGACCACTCGCGCTGCCGGAATCCCGAATCGCTGCGTGGCGGCGGTTGCGAGCGCCATCGCCATGCCATGCCACTCCGTACCGATACGCGGCTCACCGCTCACACCGGCAATCACGACGAGGTGCGTGGCGCCCGCCTCTTGTGCACGGAGCTGGCGTGCGCCAGTGGCAAGCAGCGCTAGCAGGAGCAGCTGGCGCACGTGCCGCACGCTCCGGCGCGCGGTCATGTCAGCCCCCGCCGCCGCCGCAACACCCACTCGCCGCCGAGCAGCGTCAGCAACACGATCAGCACCAGCGGTGCATCCCAGAGATCGAGGCGCCGGATTTCCGTCGCACCACTGGTGCTGTACGCAAGGTCACGCGCAACGTCAGTGGCACGATCCGGCGCGTACGTGCGTCCACCTGTTTCCCGGGCCAGCTGCTGCAGCAGACCATCGCGACGCTCTGCACCAAAGTACTCTTCGACGGGCTCCGCAACTCGCACGTAGGCGGCCTGCGACAGTGTCGTGTCGGTACCGGACACCGCTCGCACGCGCACCTCCTGAACACCATCGCCCGCCGGCACGAAGGATGCGGCATACTCCCCGTCACGATCGATCGCCCAGTCGAATGGGATCTCCTGGCTCGCGCCTCCCGGTCCGCCGACCGTTGCACTCACCGCCACGCCATTGCTCCGCAGGTAGCCACTGTCGCGTACGATAGCGCGCAGCGGCACCGCGTCGCCCGATCCACTCGCTTCATCCGCCACCGCCTCCACTCGATCAGGCACATCGTTCACCAGCCAGCGCAACATCTGCCGCCAGAGGAGCTCATGCGTCGAGTCGTCCACAGCAATGTCCGCGTGCATCTGCCAGAGCCAGTCGTCCTGCGCGCCGAGCGCCATGACCCGCCCGCGTCCGTACCGCTGCGTCGCCAGCAAGGGGCGTGTCAGACCTCGATCACCGATTCGCCCCTGCAACAGAACCGTCGCCCCCGGCTTCGCGCGCGTCAACAGGTTGACGGTGGTGAGCGACGGTAGCGTTCGCCAGCGCAGCGCGATCAGCGAGTCGGTACCCGCGACCTGCAGGGCCGGATGCCGCAGCCCGTCCGGCGTCGGCACCGCCGTGACCGGCACCAGGCGCTCCTCCTCGCTGCGGGTGCTGACTTCCATGTCCACCGGCACCAGGTCGGCCAGCGCGGTGCCGACGTATCCCCCTTCTGCGAATGCCTCGCGGCCGCCGAGCATCAGCAGTCCGCCACCGCGCTCGGAGACGAAGTCGCTGATCATCTTCAGCTGGTCGCCAGTGAAGAACGACGCCTCGATCGAGCCCAGCACGATCGCGCGATAGTTGAAGAGTTCCGCACGAGACGTCGGAAACCCGTTGACCAGCTCGAGTGAGTCGCTGACGCCGAGTCGCAGATACTTGTCCTTGGCCGAGCGCAGGAGCGCGACCAGCTGCAACTGACGATCGCCATCCACCGCACGCCGCGCGAACTTGAGCTCGGGCCGTGGCTCGCCTTCCACGTACAACACCTTGTCGCGCCGGTCACGCACCGTCAGCAGCGCGCGACGCTCGTTGTTCTCGGCAATCAGCTCACCTTTCTGAACCGGTACACGGACCGTGAGCAGTCGTGCTCCAGGCTCCGGCGTCGGCACACGAAGGCGCACCGGGGTGGATTCGGCATCACGCGACAGGCGGACGGTTGCACTCGCGACGATGCGGCCCGAGTCTTCGACGACGATCGGCAACGACGCGTCGCCGAACCCGCGATGCGTGATGACCACATCGAGCAGTACGGTGGCGTTCCGCAGTGCCTGCCGCGGCCCACCGAGTTCGGAGATCTCGATGTCCTTCGCAAAGCGCGTGCTGCCGATGCCGATCGTGTAGACCGGTACACCGCGTGCGCGCAGGGTGGCAAGTTGGTCAGCGACCGACGGTGCGCCGTCGCCACCGCCGCCGTTCTCAGCGCCGTCCGACAACACGATCACGCCGCTGAGTGGCGTGCCGGCAAGTTCGTCCTCGACGCGAGTGATGGCGCCAAGGAGTCGTGTGCGCCCGCCGTCGAAGCCGAGCGCCGCGACACTCGGAACGCGTCCGCCGGCGCTGGTCCGGTAGACGCGCACCTGATAGCGCGCGGCAAGGGCGCGCAGCAGGGCGCTGTCAGGACCACCGGCAAGGGCACGGAGCGCGGTGGCCCGTGACGCCCCGTTCACGTCAGCAATCCGCATCGAACGGGAGTCATCGAGCAGCACCGCGACCACATTCCGCTGCGTGAGCGACTCCGCCACGACCAGCACCGGGCGGCAGAGGCACCACGCCAGCAGTGCAACGCTGCCAAAACGGAGTACACCGAGAGTCACGCGAGCCCGCGTCGAAAGCGCCCGACCTGGGCGGGCGACGTTCCATACGGCCATGGCGGCGGCGACAGACGCGATCGTGACGACGACCCAGACCGGAAGCACCGGATCGTAGGCGAGCGTCCCGCGGGTGAAGGCGGCCGGTCGGTACTTGAGAAGGAAGTCGACGACCGCGTCCACGGGGGGTTGGTGAGCGTGGGAATGGACGGACAGAGACGCTGCGGAATAACGCAGCGAAGGGCGATCTTGTTCGGGGTGTACGGTATGACACACCGGGCTGACGAATGTTGCCGTGTGGTGCGCCCTGGGTGCCGATCGTCGTCTGCGTCCCGCGCGTCGCCGGCGGCTGGCCTCGTCAACCCATCATCGAGGCAGCCGATCGGGGACCCTCGTGTCCTGCGTCACAGCCCGCGCCAGCCTGGACGGCACGGCGGCTGAACTCAGTACGCGTAGCCGAAGATGATATCCATCTCGTTGGTGCTCGCCAGCCCGAACGTCACCGTCCGCGACGTCGTGTTGTTCCATGTGACCACAGATACCAGGCCGTCGCCGGGCTCGAGGACGATCGGTGTGGTGAAGTTCACGAATCCCGGGTGCTCCCAGTCGGTATTCGTGTAGACCGTCGTCTCGCTGCCGTTCGCGCGCCGCACCCTGATGTCGAACTTTTCCCCAAGCGAGTGCATGTGGGACGTGACACCGAGCACGGTGGTGCGGACGATCACGGGGAAGAACTTCGTCAGCGTCGTCCGCACGCCTGGCGGCAGCTGAATGCTCTGATTGGCGTAGTTGAGGGTCCGCGCCACGGTCTGAACGTCGGCGCGATCGGCCGTGTACAGGTTGGCGTAGGCTTCGCCGGGCAGGTTAGCCGGCGAGCGGTTCACATAGTGGACGTTCAGATCGAGCGACGCGTTCGCCGGCAGTCGGAGCGCAACGCCGGGCGGAAAGCTGTAGTCGAAGTCGGGGGTCATGGCGCCGGCGAAGAACACATGGCACGCCATCGGCAGCATGTTGAACAGGTTGAAGCTGCCGTCCGGATTCTTGATGTCGCGCACGGTATTCGGCGCGGGCCGACTGTCGCACGGGAAGCTGGTATTGGTCTCGTCGAACGTATACAACAACAGGTGGTGACTGCCCGGACGCATCCGCGACTGAATGCGCGTGACGTACAGATCAGACGCGTTGCCGAGTGTCCGGTACACGAACAGCTCGCGTTCGCGGGCGGGAGTCACGGTAAAACTGTCCACCTTGAGCTGCAGTCCGCGGGTGCCCGGCGCGGCGAGTGGCGCGAACGTCGCCGATTGTACTCGCGTGTCAGCCAACACCATCGTGTCGACGACGTTGCCCGTCCGTGGGGCACCAGCGTCGATCCAGCGCCGGACGTACTCGAGCTGCCCGGCCGTGAGCCCCTGCGTCGTGCCCATCGGCATCAGGTTGCCGTAGTCCACGCTGTGGTGACCCGGGATCCAGGCGAGCTTGTGATAGAACAGTGAGCTATCGCTCTTGAACGCAGTGATGCGCCGCATGCCGGTGCTCTTCGCCAACGCCTGCACCGACGCCACGGCAACCAGCTGTTGATACGAGGAATCGGCTGTCAGGACGAGGCCCGACTGCCTGGCGTTGGTGTTGCCCGACTTGTGGCAGGATGCGCACTGCGGGTCGAGGATGTCCCGCTGAATGCGCGCGAACGACGCGTCCGTCGTGGCCGCCAATGGCGTGCCGGTGGACGACGCGCTATCGCTGCCGCCGCAGGCCGCGACGATCAGGAGGGCGAACAGGGGCACGGTCCGGCGCATCAGTATCACGGCGGCAGGGGAAGCGGAAAGTCAGTGACGTGAGAAGTCTTTCTCACGGAAGGCCGAAAAGATAGCCCTGGCTGGCCACGGCTCATCGCCGGCCGTCATAGATCCGACTGAACTGAATCCGCGCGCCGCACACGGTCGGAGTCAGTGCCTGCTCCCGCTGGCGCCGTCTCACGGCCAGTCACTGGACAGCCGAACAGCCGACCAATGACTACGCGCCTGCCTGCCGCTCATAAATTTCGATCCTGAACATTCCGTCGACCATCCGACTGAACGCACTGTACGTCGACGTCCCGGTGTTCTTGCGGTCGCGAAAGCACTCAAACCACCAGCCGCCGAGCTTCGTTGCACTCGGGAAGGTCAATTCGCCAAGATTGGGATCGAAATATGCGCATCCGTTGCGAGAGCAATCCACTCCGATCGCGTGTGACGGAAGCGAGTCGGCGGCACTTTTCTCCATGAGTATGGAGAGCGACGCCAGCATCTTATCCGACTCGAGCTCGCTGAATGCCGCGATCAGACTTGACTCGCCATTCTGGGCGTTCACCGTACCCTGATAGCCGGTGACATGCTGCAACGTCGCTGTGAGATGCTTGCTCCCAGATTCGATGTATGCCCGCTCCTCCTTTGTGCTATTGAGGAAACTCGGCATCTGCAACTTGGCCCTTTCGACCGCGGCCCCTTTGTCACCGTATCGGCGAGTGCCACCCGCTTCCCGGCTGAAACGACCCTCGCCCCAGAAGTCCTTGTCGCGCGAGCGCCTTCGAAGCCACGATGCGACGTACGCGGTGCAAAGACTGCCTTCCTGGGTGAACTCGACGATGCCTGTGGCCCCATACGTGACAGCCGCGAGCCGTCGCGCGTTGTTGTTATCCATTTGTGGTATCCATGTGTGCCACCTCGCGGGTCGAAAATGCCCGGCGCAACATCGTCCGGTACTGCTCCTTTGCCTGTGACGCCTGCCTTCGCGCAGGCAGGTCGATCAGAGCGGCTTGTCGATCCGGGAATAACTCCCCGTCGTGATCAGCTGCACCAGCACCTCGCGTGTCCCACGATTCCGCCAGTACCACCCATGGTTCCCGTTGAACCCCGCCACCAGCTCGCCCGAATCCGCGGCCGCCCCCTGTCCCTTCCGGTAACTCACGAACCAGTCCTTCGGTGCATTCGTCGAATCACCATGCATGTCGAAGTTCACCACGCCACCGGTCACACTCCAACGATACCCCGCACGCGAACCGCCCGGCATCACCAGCTTGATCTCGCCACCTTTGTTCGGCGGCAGCGCAACCAGGGTGGTGTCCACACGCATCGCCGGCGCATCGGCCGGCTGACCGGCTTCCGCCGATGCGGGCACCACCGCACTCTCCGCCGCCGCGATCACGGAATCCGCCGAGGCTTCCGCCGCGGCATTGCTCGCCGCCTCTTCGGCCAGCGCCAGCTTCACTTCGCCCATCTGGGTCAGGCCCAGCACGCGGCCAACGCCCGTCGGATCGACGCCATACTCGGCCGGCAGCACGCAGGTCACCAGCAGTACCCCCGCCACCGCAACTGCGATGGCCGTCGAGCGCAGCAACGATCGGCCCGACGGCGTCTCGGTCGTGTCGGCGGGATTGGTCACGTTGCAGCACTCCGCATGATGAAGAAACCCGCCAGCTGAAAACCGATCAGCACAAATCCGGCCGTCATGATCGCCACATTCGCGCCATGTGCCAGCGGGCGGAAGCTCGTCGTTCGACGCCAGTGATTCATCGCGATGAGAATCGCGCTCAATGCCAGCACCTGCCCCATTTCCACGCCCACGTTGAATGCAACCAGGTTCGGCACCAGGCCATCGGCCGACATGTTGAAGTCGAGAATCTTCGTCGCCAGGCCAAAACCGTGAAAGAGGCCGAAGATCAGTGTTGCCGCGCGCGCGTCGGGCGCCACGCCGAACCAGGCCTTGAAGGCGCCAAGGTTGTCGAGGGCCTTGTAGACCACCGACAGACCGATGATCGCGTCGATGAGATACGCATTCACGTTGACCTTGAACAGCACGCCCAGCAGCAGCGTGGTCGAGTGACCGATCGCAAACAACGTGACGTACAGTGCCACATCCTTCAGACGATAGAGGAAGAAGATGACACCGAGCAGGAACAGCAGATGATCGTATCCCGTGACCATGTGCTTGGCCCCGAGATAGGCAAACGGAATCAGCAGCACACCGCTGCTCTGCTGAATGAACCCCTTGTCGCCCGCCGCGACGCCATGCGCCAGCAGCTCGGTGGACAGGCCACCGAGCACCAGGCACACCAGGCCCAGTCGACTTGCAAGCCGCACGCTACTTCACCGCGAACGTCAGCGAACCCCACTTCGAGGCATGATTCGCCTCGGCGTCACCCGTCAGGCGGACCATCGAGATGAACTTCACGTAGTATGTGCCGGTGCGGTCCAGTGGAATGTGCACCAGGCCGGCCGCATCCGACCGCACGTTGCGTTGCGCCACGCGTCCGTTGCTGACGGACAGGCCGCCGTACTGCACGAACTGGTTCGCCACCGGCTTGCCGTCGACCAGAACGCGGATGTCGAGCGTGGCACCGATCTTCAGCGTGTACGGGTTCTGCACCGGCACCAGTTCGGCCGGATACCCAAGCACCGTGGCAAAGGCATCGCTCGGCGTCGCGCCAACCTGCACCAGCGCCTTCACATGCTTCTGGTAGCGCTCCTTGGCACGGTCATCGAGCCGCTTCTGCGCGCGGCGGGCGGCCAGCTCATCGGGAATGCCGTCTGACCGCAGATAGGCATTGAAGTCCTTCCCGCTCATCTCGAGCACGCGCGGTTTGGTCGAGACACCGACCACGTAGGTGCCGGCGGCACCGGTGCGCATCGGGAAGACGCTGGTATCGCCCGCGGTATTCCACGTCGCCATGTCCACCTTCGCGCGGCCGGTCGGTGAGACCACCGCGACATCCGCCAGTCGATCCGGCGCGATCGCGTTCTCGGAGAGTGTGAACGTCCCGTTGAACAGCCGGACGTTGACGCTCGTATTCGGCGCCACGAAGAACTGCTCGAGGCGCAAAAACATGTCATGCGCAAAGAGTGGAGCGGCAACCAGCAGCAACACTGCGACGACACTCAGGCGACGGAAGCAGGCACGCATTGGTATGGGAGGCTCAGGTGGGTGACGTTGTGAGGCCGCGAGTTCACTGCACTACGTTGCGTAAGGCTCAGCTGGATCCCGGAGCCGCGTCGCTCACCGCTTGGCCGTGAGCTCATCGACGACAGCACGGACGAATCGGTCATGACCGCCAGGCCACTGGGCGGCGTACTCCGCGCTGAGCTTCAGCGCGAGGATCTGCTCGATCGTCTTCCCCGAGCGTACTTCGCGCTGGACCCGGTCCCGGACGGTGGCAATCGCATCGCGCCACGCCTTGAGCCGTTCGCGGTCAGTGATCTGGCCGTGGCCCGGGATGATGCGCGTTGCCGGTGTGGTCATCGCATACACCTTGTCAGCCGCCGCGATGAATCCGTTCACCACGCCACCGCTGGCCCGATCGATGAACGGCAGTCCGGTGTCGTTGAACACATCGCCCATGTGCACCACGTTCGCCTTCATGAAGTAGATGATCGCGTCACCATCAGTGTGCGCCGGGTCCACATGCGTCACCGACACCGAGTCACCGTTCATGTGCAGCGTCACCGACTCGCTGAACGTCACCACCGGCAGCGCCGCACGTGGCGCGGCAGGACGGCGCTGGTTCAGTGTCGCGTTGAAATCCTCGGTCGACATCCGCTTGCGCACGTTGTCGTGGGCGACGATGATCGCGCCGGCGTTGCCGAAGTTCTCGTTGCCGCCGGTGTGGTCACCGTGCCAGTGGGTGTTGATCACGTACTTCACCGGGGTGGGCGTGAGCGTCCGGATCGCGGCCACGATCTTCGGCGTCAGCGGGGCGAACTGGTCGTCGATGATGAAGGTGCCGTCGCTGCCGGTGGAGACGGCGATGTTGCCACCGGCGCCGAACAGCACGTGCAGCCCGGGCGCGACCTGCACGGCGCGGACCTGCACGGTGTCGAAGTTCGTTTGGGCGGAGAGCGTCGTGGCGACGCCAAAGGCGGCCAGCAGTGCGAGGGAGCGCATGGGTGGGAGCCGAGGGGGTGGAGGGACGAGCCGTGCATCGCCGCCGCCAGGACTGGCGAACTGCGAAGAACCGAATGGTACATCCGCGCCCGGGGCTGAGCAGCGACCGGGAGTCCGCGAGCTGACCAGAGCGCCGCCGCCACCGTGTTCGAGTGATCGGCGCTGGGTGCGCCGTTCAGCGCGGCCGATCAGGCGGTCCGATTCCAGGCATCTCGTTGATCCAGGTATTCGGCAAAGCTATCGGCGGTTCGCGAGAAGTGGACAATCAACGGGATCTCCAGTCCTGCCATCGCATTCGTGCCCGTAAGCCCGAGGGTGGTGAAGAGCCGCTTCAGATCCCCACTGTACAACGTGATACACCCCCACGAACCCATCTTCCCCGTTGCGTGGATCAGGAACGGGAGTGTGTCAAAGTCCCGACGCGAATGGGTCGCCCGCACCGACGGGTCGGGGCGGAGGGTCAGCGACCCTTTCGACTTGTTGGTCGGGTGGTAGTCCGTGATCGTCCACCGTCCCGTTGGAATCGGACCACCCGCCTGCTTGGCGGTTCCCGCATGTTCGCCTGAGAGGACCGGGTCAATGGTCGGCCGACCGGGATCGTAGCTGAAAAGGGAAGTGTCGTGGTGCATGCCTGGGGTGAATGCAACACCGAGTTTTTCGGGACGATTGTTGCCCTGTCGGTTGCCTTCCGTAGTCCGCGCACCACCTGAGTAGGCGCGGCTCCGGAAGAGTTCCTTGCTCGACGTACGGATGAAGAGCTGTTCGGTGGCAATGAAGTACATGCAGAACATCGAATTGCTGGCCATACTCGCACTCCTCGTTTCAAATTGTGCTGGAGAGTTCCACCTGGAACGCGCGACAACGCGCGCACGACGTGAACTCGTTGCGGCGTCGGCCGTCCTAACCGCGCCCCCACACTGTCACGGCGCCGGGCACCTTCCAGTCGTCCACCTGATGAAGGCAGGATCGCAAGGCGCGATCGCCTGGTCGCAACACCACTTGCAGCAGCTCGGACGACACGCCCGGCCAGGCGAGGTGCCGCTGGTGGGTCGCGTATTGCCCCGTGCGTCGATCCTGATGCGGCGCTGCCGCCAGCGTGCCCTGCCCCACCGGACCAATCCAGTACGCGACAGCAGGACGAAGCTGGAACATCGCGATGCGGTCGTAGTCGTTGTCCCAGAACCAGGCATTGAGTTGCCGTTCGAGATACGTCCATGTCCATTTTCGCTTTCGGTCGACAATGATCGCATTCTGGATCAGATCGAGACGCGAAACCTTGGGTGCGAAGAAGCAATTGCCATACAGGAAGCTGCCGATGTCACCGACGTGCTCGCCGCCGATCATGAGTTGCGTCTTTGGCGTTGACGAGTAGCAGCGATAGATGAAGTCAGCGCCTGAGGCGGATGCCAGCTTGGGCCTTGTCGCAAATCCGAGGGCTTCCCAGTTCCGGCAGTCGTCGGCTGCCATGGCAGCTCCGGTTGAATGATCCGACCATATAGCTCAGCTCGCTCAGCCGACGCCAGCGGGCATTTGCCGTGAGCGGGAGCTCAAGAACGATGAAGCAACGATACTTCGGGTGCGCGCGGACCGACACTTCGGCACCGGAGGAACGTTCGGATCGTGCCGCGCGGCAAGGCTTCTCCTTCACCGCTTCGGCTGGCGTCCATTCCTACAATGGTGTGCTGCTCTGGATCGTTGTGGCGCCTGTGAAACCGAGGCACGGCTCCTCGTGCACCGCCAGCGGCAGCCGACGTTGATCGTGAACGATGTGAAGTCGGGTCGGATGGCACGCGGCATCATCGCGCTATGGATCAATCCGGGCACCGTGGCACGTTTCCGGGCCGTGCGCGTGGTGCCGCAAGAGTAGGCTGAAGTAGTGTTGTGGTCCGAGACCGGGAATCCGGCCTCCCGCGCTCGAAGACTCTCGCGGCCGTGACGGCTCGCCCGTCAGCCGTTGTCACCCACTTCACCTCACCGATGCGACACCGCAAGGGCATCACCCTCTCCGACGACGCGCGCAACATGGCCGTCTCATCGCTCGTCCGGCACGTCAACACCCTGATCGACGATCCGATCAGCGAACTGCAAGGCACGCTGTTGCTCGATCACATCCTCGCCGAAATCGCGCCGGCCATCTACAACCAGGCGATCGCCGAGGCGCGGCAGTATCTCACGGAACGCACCGAGGAACTGGACACGGTGCTCCATCACGCCGAGTTCCCGAGCGAGCCGACTCGGCGGAAGCGGGGGTGA
>JANPFJ010000500.1:0-1253 GCA_031423355.1 Gemmatimonadaceae bacterium
GTGTATCCCACTACACCAACGGCTCCGGCAACCATCGCGGCCGAGCCGGACAAGAACGCACGACGTGACAGCATATCGCGGTGGTACCTCAAACACTGGCGTGGGTTCCGCGTGGCACGAAGGAATCCGCGCCCGACTCCCCCGAAGACGCCTCAGTCGGCTACGGCGTCACCGTCTGAATGTCGACTCGCGATGGGTAGCGCGGTGTACGCCAGACGCTGTGCGTTTGCGCCTTGTAGTCGCTGGCCTTGGCCGTAAAAATGTTTGGCACCCACGTCTGCGGATTCCGATCGATGAGCGGAAACCACGTGCTTTGCACCTGCACCATGAGGCGATGGCCCCGTTTGAATCGATAGCTCTGTGTGTGTAAGTCGACCGTGAAGGGCGTCACCCGATTGGGGACCAGCGGCGACGGCGTTTCGAACGACTCGCGAAACCGACCACGGAACACATCGTTGGCCACCATGAGCTGATAGCCGCTGAGCGTGTGATCCGGTGTGGCGTCCTCCGGATACACGTCGATCAGCTTGACCACCCAGTCGGCGTCGCGTCCGGTCGTGCTGGCGAACAGCTTCGCGGTGATTTCACCAGCCACCACCACATCCTCCGTAAGCACCGGCGTGCTCCAACTCAGCACATCAGGGCGATTGTCCACGAAGCGTTGATCTTCGACCAGCCAGGTACGCCACCCAGAGCCCTTGGGATAATACGTTGGCTCGATCGGGCGTTTGCGATAGGGCACGGGCTTGGCAGGGTCGCTGACATACCGATCCACTCCGTTGCTGTCAGCCAATACCGGTGCCATAAATGACAACACGCCATCGTTCCGGAAGTACAACGACTTCGTAGTCGCTTCACGGGGTGGCCATGCTGAAAAGGTCCGCCACGTGTTGCTGCCCGATTCAAACACGGTCGCTTCGGCAGCGACAATATCGCCACGATCCTTCAGATGCTTGGCAAAGAACGGTGCCTGCAGCTTCGTGCGGTAGTACTCGCCGGTAGCCGACCCGAAGTCGATGGGACCGATCTTCTGTCCCGTCCCATTGCTCCAGCCGCCATGCCACCACGGGCCCACCACCAACGCATTCTGGTTGCCCTTGTCATACGCCTCCAGCGCGCGATAGATCGTGATGGGCCCGTAGAAATCCTCTTGGTCCCACCAGCCGCCCACGTTCAGCGTGGGCATCGTGACGCGTTTGAGATACGGCTTCATCGCCTGCCGCTGCCAGAACCCATCATAGTTGGGATGCTCG
>JANPFJ010000501.1:0-2504 GCA_031423355.1 Gemmatimonadaceae bacterium
CTAGTTCAGCATGCCGCGCCTCCACGCGGCGCGCAAGGATGCCTACCGCGGCCGAAGCAGCCGCGGCCAGTTGATCACCACGTCATCGGGGCGCGACAAGCTGTCCGGATCGACCAGGTTCATCAGGAAACGTTTGCCATCCGACGCGACGTCGAACGAGCGATAGCGGCGCGGATCGATACCGAACAGCCGCGTGGGTACGCCGGCGGCGGGCCGATCGGCGGCGGCGGGTGTGATCGGCACGGCCATGATGGCGCCGTCGCGCCGATAGTAATAGAGCTCCTGCCCATTGGCGCCCCACACCGGATCGGTGCCGCCGTCGAGCGAGATGCGGATCTGCCACGTGCTCTTCGGAAACTCGCGCACGTACAACTCCTCGCGCCCCGACGCGTTCGATGTGTAGGCGAGCCAGCGACCGTTTGGCGACACAACAGGCGACGCGTCCTCAAATGATGTCGCGAGGATGGGTTCTCGGGCGCCCGTGGCGACGTCCACCGCCCAGATGTCAATGCCAAACGTGTCGTTGCGCTTGGCGTATACCACCTGCTTACCATCGGGCGTCCAGCCACCGGCGATGTGCTCCGTGCGATCGAACGGCACCAGCACCTGCGGCTCGCCGCCGTCGATATCAGATATATATAGGTTCGGTGGACCCTCCCAATCGGCACCGAAGACCACGCGCGTGCCATCGGGAGAGAGACGCGGCCACATCTCCGCGCGCGGCGAGGAGGTCAGCCGGGTTGCCACATTTCGATCGAGGTCGGCGATCCAGATGTCAGACGTGCCGAGCCGCGGATCCTCGATCTGCACCGCCAGCCGCCGGTCGTTTCTCGCGAGTGCGATCCCCCGATAACTCGCGGCCCCGAGAATCGTGTCGGTCTGGCGGCCGTCGCGATCAATCCATCGCAACTGCGAGCGCGGCGCTCGACGACGCGCGATCAGGAGACCGGTTTGCGACACGGAGAACGACGCTCTCCCCATTGGCGCAAAGAACTCGATGTCGTCCAGCAGGCCGATGGGCTCCCCGGACGTGGTGCGCGTGGCCGCGTCGAATGGATGCGCGAAGAGCGCGCCCTGACGGACGTACAGAATGAAACCGGAGGCATAGATGCCGCGTGAGTCGGACGGCACGAGAGGCTGCGCCTGCGCGCCATCAATCGAACCCACCATCAACGTGGCCACGTCGTTCACGGGCTGCGTGAACAGAAAGTGCTCACCGTCGGGCAGAAACGACGGGTACGCCTTCTCCGGAGTGCGGACGCGGTTGCGGTCCAACACCTTGAACTTTTTCAGCGACGACGCGCCGGACGCGAGGACGAACCATCCTTCGTTCTCGGGGCTTTCGGTGAGCTCGATGAGCATGGTCCCCTTGATCGACCAGCTACCGGTGGCCCGTCCCTTTGGCACCGAGGTCAGCGTTTTCGGCAGCCCGCCGGATAGCGCCGTTTTCTTCAGCTGGCCCGCGGAAAAGAAGGCGATCCACTTGCTGTCGGGAGACCAGAAGGGCGCGCGCGCGCCCTCGGTGCCATCCATGCTCGTCTCTTTATCCTTGTCGAGCGCGCGCAGCAGCAGCCCGGACCCGGTGGTGTAGACAAGATATCGGCCGTCGGGCGAGACCACAGGTTCGCCGGCGGCGAGCGCAGGAATCGTGAAACGATACGCCGGCGAGTCGCCCGCATCACCCGAGCGGCCGAACGCAGCCCAGGCACCGAGCGCCAGAAGGAAGGCGGCCGCCGCGCCAAATCCGAACCAGCGCATGGAGGCGGCGCGCGGCACCACACCTGCAGCCGCGCCGCCCTGGTACGGTGCCCGCATCGCGTCGGCGCCCGCACCGGTGGCGCCGGTCTGCACCAGCGCCCCAGCGAAGTTGGCGGCACTGCTCCACCGGTCGGCAGGTAGCTTGGCCAGCGCTTTGTTCACCGCCGCCTCGACGTGCGCGGGGACAGTGTCCCGCACCGCCGACAATCGTTGCGGCCGCTCGGTCATCACCTTGGCCACCACCGCTTGCGCAGTCGCGCCGGTGAACGGTGGTTCGCCGGTGAGCATTTCGTACGTCACCGCGCCCAGCGCGTAGATGTCGGTGCGTGCGTCCACCGCGCGCTCACCCATCGCCTGCTCGGGACTCATGTACTGCGGCGTTCCCAGTGAAAGCCCCGTCTGAGTGAGGCGCTGCGCACCGGCCTGCTGCACCGCCAGCGCGATGCCGAAATCGGCCACGACCGCGTGGCCGGACTGCAGCAAAATGTTATCCGGCTTGATGTCGCGGTGCACGATGCCCAGCGCGTGCGCCGCGCTCAACGCGTCGGCGACTTCGCGGGCAATCTGTATGGCATCGTCGAGCGGTAGCTGCCGTTCGCGCTCCAAGCGACCACGCAGCGTCTCGCCCGACACGTACGGCATGACGTAGAACAACAGTCCGTCGGCCGCGCCGCTGTCGAGCAGCGGCAGGATATGCGGATGTTGCAACCTGGCCGTGGTGCGGATCTCCGTGAGGAACCGTTCGC
>JANPFJ010000502.1:0-5733 GCA_031423355.1 Gemmatimonadaceae bacterium
GACGTGAAGTCAACCGTCGTGGACCCACCCGAGGTCACGCTGACCGTCTGCGCGGCAGGCGCCGTGCAACCGGCCGGCAGGTTCGCCAGTGTCACCGTGCGCGAACCGGCGTTGACGGAACCGATGGAGTACGTGCCGTTGGCGGCAGTGGTGCCGGTCTGACCCGAGCTGACGTTCACCGTGACGCCCGAGAGCAGGCCACGCACCGGCGACGAAACCGTACCGGCAATCGTGCCCGGAGCCACCACACCGGCGGCGGCGAGGTCGGCCGCAACGATCATGCGCGTGCGGAACTGCGCCACCGAGGCGTCGATATCAAAACCAACCGTCTGCCGGGTCGAACCAGTCAGCGGCTCGATTTGGAGATCGAAGGCTTCCCAACGGAAACAGTCATTCGACGTCGAGAGCGCGCAGTTCACGTCGTTGAAGAAGTTGAACGGGGCGCCGCTGCCAGCCACGCGCGTGCCGTTCCAGTCGATCGACGGTTCGATTCCGCCGTAGCTCGGCTGCTCAACGATGACGACGTTACCGTCGCCGCCCGTCACGCCACCGGGGGTGGTCGTCACGGTGTAGTCCAGCGGGAACAGGATGACGCCCGATGCCGGCGGCACCGGCCACGTCGGCGTGATGAACCTCACGCCGGGAAGCTTGTTCTCGATCGACACGTCGAACGTGACGCGAATCTTGTTCGGCGAGAAGGCGCCGACGGCTGACGCGGTGTAGTTCGACGGGACAAGGCGGACTGCTTCGCCGCCGAGAAGGGAGAGGTTCGGGCCTTCCACGCCGCCGACGGACAGCGTCGGAGCGTCCTTGGTGCTCGACGTCGGTGCTGCGATGATGACTTTGCCAGTGCGAAGATCGACGTCCGCGGTGAAGGCGAGGGGCTTGAACTGCGAGACCGGCGAGTTGATCGGGAGCTGCGGGGCGGATACGCCGCGCTCGCTGGCGCAACCCGTCGTGATGATCGCGCCAACGGCTACCAGCGCCGTCGTGAGGCGACGAGTTGCACTCGTGCGCCAGGTGGTGAATTCCATACTTCCTCCAAAAACGGTGGGTACTGCGAACGGGGGGGACTGCGACGTTGTACGAGTCGGTGGGCCGACGTGCGACACCGCCCTCGTCAGAGGGCGGGTCTCTGCTCCGTTCAGGAGCGCGCCATAGGATCGGATCGGGGGGTAACGCGGCCTTGAATCGTGTGTATCGAAAGAGTCCGCGTCACGTCACCGAGTCAGGGCACAGTGAACTGGCCTTCAGTGATCAGCGTCTTCGAGTTGTACGAGTAGAAATTCGTGGACGACGGACCAAGGAGCGCACCGAGGAAGGTTCGTGTAGTGGTGCTGGCATTCGGCGAGCCGACGGGCCTCAGGCGAATCGTCGCAATGGTGATCAACCCCTGCTGAAACGAGCCACCGATCGTTCCGCTGAGACCGATCCGCCCTGCGGTCACCCCGGTCTGTACGGAGTTGCCGGTGATGTTCGGACCGAGGTTGATCGACACGAATTGCAGCACGGAGGGGTCCCACTTGAGTGAGTCCACCGTGAACCGTTCGAGCGCTTCCGGCCCTGGTGTCTCCACGAGGTTCACGCGTGTGTCGTAGAGAATCGTGATCGACACGGTGTTGTTCGCGACATCGAACGGCCCGAACAGATTCTTCCACTCGAGCGTGGTGGGCGTCGGTGGTGGCGGCGGTGGAGGCGGCGGTGCCGCCGCTGTCACGGTGATCGACGTCGTCGCCGTGGAAGTGGCGCCGCCGGCAGCCGTCGCCGTGAGCGTGATGGCACACGTGCATGCCGCGGAGTACGTCACCGATGGTGACACCCCAGTGGCGGTCTGTCCGTTACCGAGCGCCCAGCTGAAGGAGGTGGCGTTCGTCGATCCGGCGGATGACAGTGTGACGGGCACGCCGACGGTTGCGGTGTATGGTCCGTTCGCCCGCGCGACTGGCGCGGTTGATCCACCAGCCGGACTGATCGTCACCTGCGCTTGCGATGTCGCGGTTGCGCCCCTGTTGTCCGTGACCGTTAACGTCGCGGTGAATGTACCGGCCGCGGCGTACGTCTTCGAAGGGCTCGCGCCGGTGCCCGAGGTATTGTCACCGAACGTCCAGGCATAACTGGCGATGGTACCATCGGCGTCGGTCGAACCGGCACCGGACAACGTCAGCGCAGCCCCCGCCGTGCCAGTGTATGGACCACCCGCACGTGCGGTCGGCGGCTGATTGGCGGCACCGCCGCCGGTGCCGACCGTGAACGTATCTTCGACGACGCGGACCGAATCACTGAAGGACACGGCCGGCGCGCCCCCTGCCTGAGACGACGCCTGCACGCCGAGCGATCCACTCGCAGACGTGGCGCCGTTCGCGCCGATGGCGGTGAAGTTCAGCTTGTACAGACTGACGACACCGGTCCTGGCGGCCCCACTCGTGAGCCCGACAATCTCCACCACGCCCGGCGTCGCTCCATTGACCGTCAACTGATTGATCTGTCCGGCATCGTCCGACTCGTAGCGGAGCACCGCCGGATCGTACGTGATCGTCGCCCGGATACCCTTGACGTTCTGTCCGGTGCGAGCGGTGAGATCCAGTGAAGATTCGAGCACCACGGCGGAGTTGGCCGGACCGGTCTTCGGCGTCCAGCGATTGCGCCAGATGAATGGCGCGTTACTCGTCGGCGGCGGCGGTGCGGTATCGCGGCATGCCACCGCATAGGTCACCGTATCGATCGAGAGCTTCCGGATGTTCGCGCTGCGCGCTGGCGTACCGGTCAGTGTACAGTTGCTGGAAATATCCTTTACATTCACAGTGTACGTGCCAGGACGCACATTGGTGAACGTCACGTTCGGAGAGCCGACCGTCACGGTACGCTGGGCGCTGAAGACACGCTGTGCGACCGGCAGTGTCGTATCCGACGCCTGCCCCAGGACATCGACCGTCACTGAAGGATCCAGCAGGACACCGGTCTGCTTCACCGCGACAGTCAGGTTGCCACGGTTCGGATCACGGCAGGTGACGTCGAAACGCACCTTGGCCAACGTGACGGCGGTGGTGTCCGTGACCACCACCTGCACTGAGGGTGTCTCGAGGGCGCAGCGCTCGATCAGCCCGCTCAGCGATACCGTATACGTACCGGTCTTCAAGGGAGAGAATCGCTTCGTCGCCACCGGGCTGAGAACCGCACGGACCGTATCGGGCCCCATGATCATTACTTCGTAGCCATCCGGATCGATCGATTCCGCAGAGATGACCTGCGCGCTGGTCACGATCTCTATCCCGGGCGGTGGCGGCGTGATCGCCCCACCGACGGTTGATGGCAACGATTGATCACCGAGCGACGTGACGGCAATCACGCGGTAGCCATAGACCGTTTCGGGCCGCACATCAGTGTCGATCCAGAGCAGTTGCGCCAGACTGTTGGGCTCAATTCTCGCGACTTCTGTGAATGCGCCGGTGAAGTCCTCGCGGCGTTGGACGAGGTACGCTCGCACCGTACCGTTGATCGCGCTCGCTGGCTTCCAGCTCAGGCGAATCGCGCCCGGGCGAAGAACGGTGACGGTCAGTTCCTGCGGTGACTCCGCCGACGTCAGGGGCGAGAGCCCCTCGGCACACCCGTGCGCCGTCAAGACCGTGGCGATCGCCAGCGCTCCGAAAAGCGCGCGGCGGATGATCCGTGCCGGACTAACGAAGTGCATAACCGACTCCAAGGCTTACGCCGACACCCGGCCGCAGATATCCAACAACCTGTTTTCCCATCACACCGTCCTGCACGAAGGAGCGCTCGTTATCGGTGAGGTTTCTCGCTGAAAGCGTCACATTGGTGCGACCGATACGCCGGCGCAGCTTTGCGTCCAGCGTAAATCGTCCCTCCTCGAACGTGTCGGGCAGAACCAGAGGCGTCACGACGCCGCCAACGGTGACGGGCGTCACATCGCCGTATCGAAAGTTGCGATTGCTGAAGTAGTTGCCGAGGACGCTCACTTCGAAGCGTCCATCCAGCGTCGCGTAGAGCAGATTGAGGTTGGCGATCTGATCGGATTGGCCCTGCAGGCGAAGCTTGCGGGCGATCGGTACCGCGTCGGCCGAGAAGTTTCCGGATGGAATCGTCGCGCTCGAGCTTACGACCGTCAGGTTTAATCCAGCCGAAACCTGCTTCAACACACCAGGCAGGAATGTCAGCCCACGCCGAATCTCGAACTCAAGGCCACGTAGCGTCGCAGAAGTTGCGTTCTGCGGGCGATAAACGCACTTCCCGTCATCGAGACCGATCAGCTCGACGATCGGGTCCGTGAAGTTCTTCGCAAATGCGCTGACGGCCAGAATTTCGCCGGCGCGGGGATAACGCTCCCAGCGAATGTCTGCATTCCTGATGGTGGTTCGCTGCAGTGTTCGGAGGCCGATCGAATTGCAGTCACCAGAAACGGATTCATAGCTGTCACTGGTCACTTCACGAGGATCGGGACGAGCCACCGTAGCATAGGCCGCCAGCCGCAGGTTCTGTCGCTCCGACAGTTTAAGTGTGGCATTCATCGAGGGGAGCACATCATTGTTGCGACGAGTCGTGACCGGTGGCAGCGTATCCTTGCGAAGGTCGTAGATGTCGAGCGCCCAGTCCTCGCGCCGAACACCACCAACCAGTCGAAGCCACGGCCGCACTGGCACATCCAGCATGGCGTAGTAGGCGTTGAGGTTATCGTCCGCCTCATAGGGCAACGCGGCTGACGTGAGCCGATCCAGACGCAGCAACCCCGGACTGAGCGCCTCAGGCGAGAGCAGTCGCTCGGGCGGCAGAAAGAGCAGCGGGTCGCGTTGCCCCACGTCGAATTGCGTGCGGTACCGCGATGCTTCAAACTGGCGGTTCCGCAGTTTCCCGAGGACACCGAACTTGAACACTGAACCGTCGCCGAGAAGGCGGGCAATCGGCGTGCTCCAGTCGATCTGCGCATTCCGCACCTGATCGCGCAGGAAGCGGAACCAGAAATTGCCCTGACGGCTCGAGCTGAGGTAGTAGGCGGTGTCGACCTGATCCTTCTGGTAGATGAGCGACCGGTTCTCGGGTTCGTCACGGTTCGCCTGGGCAGCCGTCACTTTCCATTCCAGCCGCGAGCCAAGCAGCCGATTGAAGAGATGGTCCCCGGTGAGCTGCGACTGGGTCAACGTCCGCGTCACGTAGCGCACCTGATAGACTGACTGCGACCCACCGATTCCATCCAGCGGCGAGTAGTTGATCGCATTCGACACCAGCTCTTCCGCATTGCGCGTGTAGAGGTTCTTCCAGCCGATCTTGTTCGAACTGCCAAGACGCAGTGCGAAGTTCGCAATTCCGCCCAGATCGACGAGGCTGGTCGCCTGTCTTACTGTCTGGCTGGTCTCCGCCAACCCGCTCTGATCGAGGATGATCTGAAAGAAGCGATTCGGAGTCGCCTCGGTCTCCCGGTTCAGGTTCGCGGAGAGGACGTAGCCGAGCGGGGCGTTGTCACCACCGAGTCGCCCACCGAAGTTGACAGAGGCTCCGAAGTTCGGCGTGACTGCGGTGGGAACTGGCGTCCAGACATTCCGGATCGATTCGCCGAACGCTTCAGTCTGGGACGGCGTCTTCACCACAGCGGGATCGGTCGCGCCTTTCGGCGGCTGCCGCCGTCCGCCGGCGTCGAAGCCGAGGAAGTCCAGTCCGCGCTGCGGGACGAACGAGAAATCCCGAAAGGTCGACTGGGAGTTGTATCCGGTGTTGAAACTGACG
>JANPFJ010000503.1:0-12637 GCA_031423355.1 Gemmatimonadaceae bacterium
CCCCGCCGGGTTGCCCCATTCGGCCATCTCGGGATCACCGCGTGTGTGCCACTCCCCCGAGCTTATCGCAGCTTACCACGGCCTTCATCGCCTCTCTGTGCCCAGGCATCCCCCACATGCCATCTCTCGCTTGACCTCCCATAACCGGTCAAGCCGTGCATGCGCATTCATGCACACTGCAATCACTTCATCGCGATAGACACGTTGCCGTGCCCAGTCCACGATGGGATTCACTTCCCACGATCTCCACACTCTTTCCATTGTCAAACAACGTCCGCTGCGCGTCACTGCGTGTGCCGTTCCGTGCAACGTCCCGGGTCATTGTCCCGGGGAGTCTGAAGAAAGTAGTCGAGTCGCGCGCAGGGTCAAGGCCCCTCACTCGCCTCGCGCGGGAGAAGGCACTAGGCTCCCTGTGACATGACAACGAGCAATCCCAAACTCCCGATCGCCACACTCGGCGCGCGTGGCGCCGAACGTCTCCTGCGCGGACACCCGTGGGTCTTCCGCAGCGACATCGCCACGGCGCCGCGCGTCGAGGCCGGTCTGGTCGACGTCCGCGGAGCCGGTGGCCGCAAACTGGGCACGGCCCTCTACAGCCCCACGTCAGAGATCACACTGCGCCGACTCGAGGCGGATCCTGACGTCGTGATCGACGCCGACTGGTGGCACGGAAAGCTGGCGGCGGCCATCGCGCGGCGTGCCCCACTGCATGAGCTGACCACCGCCTGCCGCCTGGTGCATGGCGAAGGCGACGGCCTGCCGAGCCTGGTGGTCGACCAGTACGCCGACGTGCTGGTGGTACAGCTGCTGAGCGCTGGCCTCGAGACCCAGCGCGCGCACATCGTCGCCGCACTGCAGTCCCTCCTCCAACCGGCCGGAATTCTCGCGCGAAACGATCCCTCGGTCCGCACACGCGAAGGACTCGAGCGCATGGTGGAAGTTCTCGCCGGCACGGTGCCCGACACGATCCGGATCACCGAGCACGGGATCCACTACCTCGCGGCCCTGCGCACCGGCCAGAAGACCGGGGCCTTTCTCGACCAGCGCGACAACCGTGTCCTCATCGGCACGCTGGCGCGCGGTCGCGCGCTCGATCTGTTCAGCTATCACGGCTCCTTCGCGCTGCACCTTGCACGACACGCGGACCACGTGACCGCGGTGGACGTCTCCGAAGCCGCGCTGGCACGCGCCACGGAGAATGCGGCGCTGAATGGCTTCACGAAAGTGACGCCGGTGGTCGCCGACGTGTTCGAATACCTGCGCGAAGCGAAGGCGAAGGGCGAACGGTTCGACACCATTGTGGTCGATCCGCCGGCGTTCGCGAAGAACCGCTCGTCGGTGACGCACGCGATGCGCGGCTACGCCGACATCAATCGGCTCGCGATGCAACTCCTGACGCCCGGCGGCATGATGTTCACGGCCAGCTGCAGCCACCACGTCCATGTCCCGGAGTTCCTCGAGATCCTCGAGCACGCGGCGGCAGAGTCCGGACGCACCATCGCCATCCGCTCGATCACGCTGCAGCCACTGGATCACCCGGTATTGCTCACCGTACCGGAGACGGGCTACCTCAAGGGGGCGGTGCTCGAAGCACGGGACTGACCGCTTCCCTAACGCTGACAGCGGCGGCAGAGGTACGTGGACCGCTGCCCCTGCCTGATCCGCGCGATCGGCGCGCCGCAGCGGGTGCACGGTGCCCCCGCTCGATCGTACACGACGAATCGATCGGTGGCCTCCCCATACTGGTGGCGACCCATCTGCTCGAAGGCCAGCCCCATCGTCCAGCGGATGCCCGCAATCAGGCGATCCACGCGCGCGAGTGACAGCCGCTGTGCGGGCGTCGTGGGATCAATCCGGGCGTGCCAGAGCGCCTCGGCCGCGTAGATGTTGCCGACACCAGCGATCACCGACTGATCGAGGAGCACCTGTTTGATCGGAGCACGACGGGGTGCGAATCGGGCCCGAAGCTGGCGTGCGTCGAGCAGTGGATCGAGCGCGTCCGGGCCGATCCGGACCGTGCTCGGGACATCGTGTATGTCGCGCAGGCTGACGCGCGCGAGGACACGTGGATCGACCAACCAGACGTGTCGGCCACCACTGAAGACAAAGTGTGCGCGCGCGTACGATGGGGCGGTGGGGCCCGTGGTCACGGCCCAGTCGCCAGTCATTCGGAAGTGCACGATGAGCGCCGCGCCGTCGGAGAAACGCACTTCCTGCCATTTGGCGACTCGGGCGACAGCCGCCACACGCCGCCCAATCAGCGTGGGGATCCTGGTATCCGCGACTCGCGCGAGCGACGGGTGCAGCCACGTCACCGCCCGCAGGACCCGACCGCGGATCTTTCCGTCCAGGAATCGCGCAGCGCTCTCCACTTCCGGCAGTTCTGGCATGTTGGAATGAATAGCACGGGACACCAGTGCTCCGAAAAACGATCTCGCGCATCGGCCTTGCATTCGTGCATTGGTGGAGACACCTTGCCGCGCACGCTGACGCTGGAGATGCCTATGCTGCTGTCGACGCCGACACGCTCGCTCAAGCACGAGTATGCGAATTACATCGATCTCGAGATCGAGCATTACAAGGACTCGATCTCACGCGATGCTCTGATGAAGCTCGCAGACGATGCCGTGGCATCGATGAGCACCGGGGCACAGCTGGAGCTGAGCGAACTGGTGCTCTGCGATGCCGTGAACGAGCAGATCATGCGCCGGCTCAAGCTTCCCCAATACGAGCGCTGGCGCCGCAATCGCCTGAAGATGCTCGACCAGTTCCGCCGCGCGGAGCACTGGGGCATGTTGGCGACGCGGCATCTGGTCGAGGCCGTGCGACCGGAGGAGCACCCGCACGTCGTGGTGGCGGGGCCACACGTCGAAGAGCGGACCTTGTACCTGGCCGCGCATGGTGCGCACGTCACCGCCATCGGGGAGCAGGATGACGAAGCGTTGGTGAGCAAAGTGCTCGTCGCTGCTGCCCAGGCCGGATTGTCGGGACAGGTTGTGGGGTGCGCCGATGGCCTGGATGAATGGCTGCCAGTCGTGCCCGTCCGCGCCGTGGTCTGGCATGCGCAGGTGCTCGATGCGCTCACGCCAGAGAAGCGGGCACGAGTGCTGGCGCATCTCCAGAACGCCACCGCAGCCGGTGGCATGCACTACATCGAGGGCGTCTCGTCCGAGTCGCGTCGCAGCGCCGCCATCCGCTCGCTGATTGCGAATTACGTCGGCTGGCAAACACCAGCCGATACCGGCGATGGCGTGATCGTCCTGCACAAACCACGCGTCGCATAAGGACACGGGAAGGACACCTGCGCGTGTCAGACCGCGACACCTCCTGGCCACCCTGCGACACGCGCGTGCGTGCAAGTACTTGCGGATCAACGACTTGCGTTATCCTCTCGGCCCGGCATCACTTCTGCTCTGTACCGCCTCAGACACGCGCCGCGCAGTGGCGCTCCGGGGTCAGGCAGTCGACGGCATCACACTCATATATAAGTGTGGCGGTTCGCGGTCCCGGGAGACGATCGGGGGAGATGATGGCGAAGAAGAAGAGTCAGGCACCGAACGAAGAGCCGATGGGCATCGTGATCTCGCGTGGTGCGGAGACGGACCTTGCGCCGACGGTGCTGGCGTTCGTCTGGGGTCCGGCAGATCTGGAACTCCCGGAGTTCGCAGCGGCGTAGCGACACGGGTTCGCGCGCCTCGCGCGGGCCTGGCGCGGCGACTCTGAGGCCGCGCCGAGACGGAGGTGGTGCCAATGGCATCGCCTCCGTTGTTCATTTCCGGCAGGACCCGGCCAGGTGCACGAAACGCCGCGGTCGCGGTCTCATCCACCAATCAATGTTCCAAGCCGCCACACGGCGCTCCTGCACACCCGGCACTCGCTCGGCACGCCTCTTGATCTAAATTCGTGGGTTGTACCCACCCACTCCAGGAGATCTCGTGACGATGCGAAATCCGTGGGCACGCCCGTACGCCGCAATCGGTGTCAGTGCGTTGCTCGGCCTTGCAGCATGCGACAACTCGGACCGGCTGGCGACAGCGCCGGTGCGCTCGATGGCGTCAGGGGCCGGCATGGTGTCGCTGGCGCTGGCAGATGTGATCCCTGGGGGCAGCGCCGGGTCCTTCAGTACTGCGCTGGCCAACAACAGCGGCCGTGTGGCGACAGAATTCTGGGACAATCGATCCGCTGACGACAACGCGACGTCGGCGTGCAACATCGGCTTCTTTGCTGCCGGCGCGCTTGCCAGCGACTGTCAGAATCAGGCCGCCGGTTCCAACGCCAACGCCATCGGCGGCTTCACGAAGTACTGGGGCGACGGCATAGGTGGCCGCGATGCCTCGAGCTTCACCTTTGACGGCACGCGATCATATACCGTGCGGCTCGTGGGGTCGTATGCCGGTGATCAGAGCGAGGTGGGCTGGTTCAGGAAGGACGGCAGTGGGTATCAATTCTTCCCCGTGGCTGCCTGGAGTGCGCGCACGATCAACAGCACACTTGTGATCGACGCCACGCTGACTGGCGGCCGGACCTGGGGGTTCTACATCAGGAACAGTGGCAACCCCGGCACCGGCGGTTGCGGTGGCGATGACACGGATTGCAGTGATGCCGAAGGGGGATACACGGCGATCCCGTTCAACCAGTTTGCGATGTTTTCGAACGTCGACCAGTCGAGCTTTCTCGTGGGCGCTGAGGACAATCTGCTCGAGCTGCTCCCGAACGGCTTCTTCCGCGATTCCGACTACAACGACTACCTCTGGTCAGTTGTGCCGGAGCCGCCGGGCGGAGGACAGGGGTGCTCGCCAGGCTACTGGAAAACCCACAGTGCGTGGCCGGCTCCGTATACGCCCGCGACGAAGTTCGTGACCGTATTCGGCGAGAATGCGTTCCCTGGCATGACGCTGCAACAGGTACTCGCGACCGGCGGCGGTGGGCTGAATGCGCTGGGCCGACAGACGGTGAGTGCACTGCTGAATGCCGGGAGTTCCGGGGTGAATTTCGAATTGAGCCCCGCAGCGGTGATCAGTCAGTTCCAGGCGGCATTCCCGGGGTCGGCTCAGAGCTACGCGACACTGAAGGACAGTTTCGAGGCGCTGACGGATGTGAACGGTCGCATCTGCCCGCTGAACTGACCCAGGCGACCCCAGGAAACAACGACGGGGATGGCGCCGAAAGCGCCACCCCCGTTTGAACCTCGGCGAAGCCGAGATTACATCGCCGGCGCAGCAGGAGCAGCTGGAGCCTTCGCCTTCTTGCTGGCGCGCTTCTTGGTCTTCTTTGCAGCCTTCTTGGCGCCCTTCTTTGCAGCCTTCTTGGCGCCCTTCTTTGCGCCCTTCTTGGCTGCGCGCTTTGCGCCCTTCTTGGCGGCGCGCTTTGCACCCTTCTTCGCGGCCTTCTTGGCGCCCTTCTTTGCGGCCTTCTTGGCGCCCTTCTTGGCGCCCTTCTTGGCTGCGCGCTTTGCGCCCTTCTTCACCGCGCGCTTTGCGCCCTTCTTGGCAGCGCGCTTTGCGCCCTTCTTCGCCGACTTCTTAGCAGCCTTCTTTGCAGCCATTGGTACTTCCTCCAGAACTGGAGTGATACGGCCCTTGTCTCCCCCGGTGGAGACCGGAACCAAGGGGCCACGCCCGACCGGGCGGGAGGCCCCCACGGCCGACTCCTCCAGAGAGAAGCCGACTTCCTGCGCGCGCGACAGGTGCATCGCGCGCTTCGCCCTATACTGCGTCGCTCAAGCTGGTGAACGTGAAATCGCGAGACTTGATCGCCGGCACCACAATCGGAACGCCGGCAGATCCGCTTTCACTGGCACTGACGCGCTCCGCCTTTCCGAGCGCCTCGATGTTGTTCAGCAAAAAGACGGGTGACTCGTTAAAGCGTAAATTCTTTATCGCCTTCGTCACGCGACCGCGCTCGATCAGGAACGTTCCATCGCGCGTCAGGCCGGTGTAGAGAATGGTCCGCGGATCGACCGGACGGATGTACCAGAAGCGTGTCACCAGAATGCCGCGCTCGGTGGATGCGATCATGTCCTGCACGCTCTGCGAGCCACCGCCCATCTGCAGGCAACCCGGCAAGACGACAGGCGACACACTCTTCTTCGAGGCCCAGAACCGGTCGTAGCCAAGTTCCTTCACGATGCCACCGTCGATCCAGGTGACCTTCCGCGTGGGCAGGCCATCACCGTCGAACGGCACGCCGGGAGCCAGCCGATCCTGCGGATCGGAGAACAGGCTCACACGCTCATCAACGACTTTCATCCCGATCTTGGTGCCGCCGCCCGGCTTCGAGAAGAAGCTGCGCCCTTCATCGGCCTGCCGAGCATTGGTGGCAAATGCCATCAGCTGCACAAGATTGCCGACCGCCGTGGGCTCGAGGACGACGGTATAGCGACCTGGCTCGACCGCGACCGCGTTCAGCGATCGCCTGGCCTTGTCGATCGCGGTCGCGGCGAGTGCCGCACCATCAATGGCACCGATGTCCCGCGACGCGGCGCCCGCCCAGCCGGATCCCGCACCATCCGTGGTGCGGACGGTCGTCGTGAAGGCACAATCGGTGCTGCGATGGTAGGCGAAGAGCCCCGCCGAATTTGCGATCGCGTTGGCCGAGGTCACCACTTCGAGGTAGCCCGTGGCGCTGGTCCCGGCGGCGCGCGACGCGGCGGTCACCTTGGCGACGATGTCGGCGCGCTGCTCTGGTTCAGCGGCCGCGGTCGCGGCGTGGAACGCGTCGACGCTGATGTACTGTTGCGCTCCCAGTTCGGGCATCAGCTCCGGATCATCGGGCTGCAGCCGGGCGATGCGCTCAGCGGTCTGCACCACCTGACGGAGCGCGGCATCATCGAGTCGGTTGGTCGTAGCGGCGCCGACCTTCTTGCCGACGGTGACGCGAACCCGGACGCTGACATCTTCGTTATCGCCGGAGGTCGAGACCTGATTGACGGCGAAGCGGGTGTTGCCCCGCGCAGAACTTCCGATGGAAACGCGGCAGCTGTCAGCCTGCGAGAACCCGACGATGCGCTTGGCGAGGGACTCCGCTTCGGCCTGCGACAGAACGCGGGCGGGCTCGAGGAGGCTACGCGGCGAGCTATCTGCTCGCAGGCGATGACTCATGCCTTCCGTCCCGTGTTGATGATGTTGATCTGCCGGTGGCGCGTTGGCGGGCAGCCATGGCTGACGGCGTTCGACTGTGCCGGCTGTCCCTTGCCGTCACCGAACGCACCGCCGAGCTCATAGCTCCGCTTGCCGCCGAGCATATCCATCGCACCCCAGAATTCGGGCGTCCGAATCTGGTAGGCGACGTCTTTCAGCATCCCGACGATCTTGCCGCCGCGGATTTCGTAGAAGAGCTGACCGCCGAACTGCGAGTTGTATCGCTGCTGGTCAATGGAGAACGAGCCGTCGCCGACGATGGCGATCCCGCGGTCGGTGGCCGAAATCAGGTCCTCGTACATGAGGTCCTTGTCGCCGGGCAGCAGCGAGACGTTCGGCATCCGCTGGAACTGCACATCGGCCCAGCTCTGCGCATACGAGTTGCCATGGCTGCGCACCGGCTTGCCCTGCTGCTGATACCACCAGGCGAGCTCACCAGCCTGTTCGCGCGTGGTCTGATAGTCGACCACGATCCCCTTCTTGATGATGTCGAAGGTCTCAGGCGCCACACCTTCGTCGTCCCAGCCGATGGCACCGAGCGAGCCGGCTTCATTCCGGTTGCCCTGCACGTTCATGATCTCGGGACCGTACTTGAGCTTCCCGAGCACCTTCTGCGGCGGCGCGACAAAACTCGTTCCAGCGTAGTTGGCCTCGTACCCCAATGCGCGATCGAGCTCGGTGGGGTGGGCCACCGATTCATGGATCGTGAGCCAGAGGTGCGACGGGTGCAGCACGAGATCGTACCGCCCCACGTCGACCGACTTCGCCTTCAGTTTCTCGACGGCCTCGGCACCCCACCGCGGCGCATTCTCGACCAGCTTCGCGTCGAGCACGTGCTCATATCCGAGGCCGTGCGGCTGCACATCGGTGGACTGGCGCGACTGGAAATCGGAGTTGTCGGCGGAGACGGCGGTGACCGTCATGCTCGGCTGCGCACGATAGATCGTCTGGACGGTGACCGTGCCGTCGGTCGAGGCGAAGGTCTTCTCCTCCCGGAGGAAGAACATCGCCGAATTGACGAACCGGACACCGGCGACACCGAGGGCGGCTTCATTGGCGCGCAGCAGCAGCGCGACCTGATCCTCGATCGGAACCGCGAACGGGTCGATCTTGATCGGACTGCTCCAGAGGCCATTCGGCGTCGGCGTGACCGGGGCGAGCTGCACTGGCGCGACCTGCGTGCGTCGGTTCGCCTTGGCCTGCGCCACGGCGATGCGCGCGGTCCGCGCGATCGCGTCGGCGGTCAGTTCGCGCGTTGCGGCGAAGCCCCAGGTTCCATCGACGAGGACGCGGATGCCGCAACCGAGGGTCTCGTTGTCGCTCAGATTCTGGACGCGGCGCTCGCGGGTGGCCAGCGTCCGACTGCGATTCTGGCTGATGCGCGCGTCGGCATAGCTGGCGCCGGCACGTTTGGCGGCATCGACTGCCGAGAGGACCAGTTCGCGAATAGCAGGGTCGCCGACCGTTGGCGCGATGCGCAGGGCGTCATCGGCAAAGCGCGATGCGGGCGCTGCGGCACCCGCGAAGCGCGGGGACGCGAGGTTCGCCGCGAAGCCGACTGCGGCGACGCTGGCGCTGCTCTTGAGGAATTCGCGACGGGAAGATGTCACGCAGTACCCTCGGCTCCATGAGCCACTTGACAAGTTGACGCGAATATAGAAGTACCGAAAAACGGTGCGCAAGACATGTCAGCGAAAAAAATCCAGACGGTGTGCGAGACGCCGTGCGCACGGCGAGACCGATCGGAGCGCTGCAGCGAGAGTATCGGACGCTCGGACGCGCGATTGAATCGCGGCGGAATCGCCGCAATCGGTGCGGTCAGCACTTCGCCAGACGGCGGCGCGCTCCGCGATGAAATGCACAACCTGCGCGGTTTTTCGTTTCGCACCCGTCGTCGCGGCAGCGCGTGTCGCGCGACGACGGCAGGGGCTCAGGTCTGCGGCGGCACCGTCCGCCGACGCGACATCGCGCAGCGCGCCAACCGCCGAAATCCAACCCAACATCGGACGCGCGGCACCTTCCATCGTCGATGCGCGTCCGGCACCTTTCGCGCACTCCGGTGCACCGCGACGTGCATCCGACGCGGTGAGCGCACCGCTGGAATCCCTTCCTCAAGCCACGGAGCAGTGCTCGTGCGAGCACTCGTGAAGACCCATGCAGGCCCCGGTTTCGAGCTGCACGACGTGCCGACGCCGACCATTCGGGACGACGAAGTGTTGATCCGCGTGCGACGCGCCGGCGTCTGCGGGACTGACGTCCACATCCACGAATGGGATGCCTGGGCGGCAGGTCGGTGCAAGCCGCCATTCGTCGTCGGGCATGAATTTGCCGGCGATGTGGTGCAAGCCGGCTCACTCGTCCACCATGTGAAACCCGGCGACAGAGTCACGGCGGAGGGGCACATCGTGGACGAACGCAGTGTGCTGAGCCGCACCGGCAACGCGCACGTGGACCTCTCGACACGGATCATCGGCGTCGACCGTGACGGCTGTTTTGCCGACTACATCGCGATGCCGGCGTCCAACATCTGGCCACTCGATCCGTCGCTCAGCTACGAGATCGGCGGCATCATGGACCCGATGGGCAACGCATTCCATACCGCGCTGACGGCCAACATTCCCGGCAGCGTGGTACTGGTCACCGGGTGCGGACCGATCGGATTGTTCGCGGTCGGGATCTGCCGCGCCGCGGGGGCATCGCGTGTGATCGCCGTGGACGTGAACCCGACGCGCCTGGCGCTGGCGCGCCAGATGGGGGCACACGATGCCGTGCAACCACAGGACGCGCAGGCGGCCGTGATGGGCTGGACGAGCGGCCTTGGCGCAGATGTGGTGCTCGAGATGAGCGGCGTCGCATCGGCCGTGCACCAGGCCTTCGCGCTTGCCCGCCCAGCCGGCCGCGTCCAGATGCTCGGGATTCCGTCGCGCCCGATCGACATCGATTTCGCGACCGAGATCATCTTCAAGGGTCTGACGATCTACGGCGTGGTCGGACGGCGCATGTACGATACGTGGGATCAGATGTCACGTTTCCTGCGGTCCGGGGCATTCGACCCGACGCCGGTCATCACCCACCGATTTCCGCTCGAGGAGTTCGCCACGGCGATGGCTGTGATCAAGGATGGTACCGCCGGCAAAGTGGTGTTCGAGATCAATGACTGAGCCCACGCTGCCAACTTTTGCCGATGTCGTCAGGGCGCGCGAGCGCCTGGCCGGACACGCACATCGCACCCCAGTGATGACATCGCGGACGCTGAATGCGCTGGTCGGCGCCGAGGTCTACCTGAAGTGCGAGAACCTCCAGCGGATGGGAGCGTTCAAATTCCGCGGCGCGTACAACGCGCTCAGTGCCCTGCCGGAAGCGGACCGGGCGCGCGGCGTGGTGGCCTACTCGAGCGGCAATCATGCGCAGGCGGTGGCGCTGTCGGCGCGGCTGCTGGGTATGCCGGCCACGATCGTGATGCCATCCAACGCGCCGAAGGCCAAGCTCGATGCAACCGAGGGGTACGGCGCGCGCGTCGTGCGCTACGATCCGGGAGAAGACAAACGGGAAGTCGTGGCGCAGCAGATCGTGGCCGGGTCCGGGGCGACACTCATCCCACCGTTTGATCACGCGGACGTGATCGCGGGTCAGGGGACGGCGGCGGCGGAACTGATCGAAGAGACGGGACCGCTCGACGCGCTGCTGGTCTGCTGCGGCGGGGGGGGACTGCTGACCGGTTCTGCGCTGGCGGCGCACGCAATGTCGCCCGGGTGCCGTGTGATCGGGGTGGAGCCGGAACTGGGTGACGACATGACGCGCAGCTTTCTCACCAGAACTCCGCAGCGCCTGAGTGCCGTACCGGCGACGATCGCCGACGGTGCACGGACGATGGGACCCGGGACACTGACCTTTCCATTACTCCTGCAAGAGGTGAATGGGATGGTGACGGTCACCGACGACGACCTGGTGACGGCAGTTCGCTTCGCGCTGCTGCGGCTCAAATTGGTCATCGAGCCATCCGGCGCGCTTGGCCTGGCGGCGATGATGAGCGGCAAGGCCGGTGTACGTGGCCGCGTCGGGATCATCATTTCCGGCGGCAACGTTGACGCTGAGATGCTGCGCTGGATCCTGATGGAAGATGGCGAACGGCCTGCTGTTCCTCCTGAGCCCTGACCTTCTCTATGTCTCTGAATACCGACTTCACGGCCGAGCTGCAGTCGAATCTCGACCAGCTCAAGGCAGATCGCGTCTACAAGACGCTCAACTATATCAGCAGTCCGCAGTCATCCCGCGTCCGGATGCAGGGGCGCGGTGAGGTGCTGATCCTGTCGTCGAACAACTACCTCGGCCTCTGCGACGAACCGAGTGTGGTGCAGGCCGGCATCGACGGGCTGCGGGAGTTCGGCGCCGGCACCGGGTCGGTGCGCTTCATCTGCGGCACCTTCACCATTCACAAGGAACTGGAAGCGGCGCTGGCCCGGTTTGTCGGGACCGAATCCGCGATGAGCTACGTCTCCGCGTGGACCGCCAATGAAGGCCTGACGCATTGCATCGTTCGCGAGGGCGACTTCGTCGTCAGCGACGCGCTGAACCACGCCAGCATCATCGACAGCATCCGGCTCGCGAAGTCGATCACGAAGTGCAGCACGGGTGTCTACCGGCACGGCGACCTGGATGACCTCCGCGAGAAACTTGCCGCCAACGCCGGCGCACGACGCCGGGTGATCTGGACCGATGGGGTGTTCAGCATGGAGGGGAGCGTGGCCAAGCTGCCCGACCTCCTTCAGATCGCGCGCGACACCAACTCGATCCTGGTGATGGACGACAGTCACGCCACGGGCGTGCTCGGCAAGACCGGCCGCGGTACGGCCGAACACTTCGGTGTTCTGGGGCAGGTCGACATCATCACCAGCACGCTCGGCAAGGCGCTCGGTGGTGCCGCCGGCGGCTTCGTGGCGGGGAGTGCCGCGCTCTGCGACACACTGGTGCAGTCGAGCCGACCACAGCTTTTTTCGAATGCGCTGCCTCCGACAGTGGCGTGCAGCGCCCTGCAGGCGGTGCGCGTGATCGAGGCGCAGCCGGAGCGCGTCACCAAACTGCATGAGAATGCGGACTGGTTCCGGGCAGCGATCACCGAAGCAGGGTTCTCACCGCTTCCCGGTGAGACGCCGATCGTGCCGATCATCGTAGGCGAGACTGCGACAGCGATCGCGATGAGTCAGGCGCTGCTGGATGAAGGCGTGTTCGTGACCGGCTTCGGTTTTCCGGTCGTGCCACAGGGGCAGGCGCGCGTGCGGTGCCAGCTCTCGTCCGCCCACTCGCGTGACGATCTGGAGTTCGCCGTGCGGGCGTTCGTGACCGTTGGCGACAAGCTTGGGATCCGGGGCCGGCGCGCCTGAGTGCGCCGGCCGGCGGCGCGCGGGCCGCACCCTGCCCCCCCCGGGGGGTCGATAAAGCCACGGGGGGTCGCCCACCCCGCCCCCGGACCGGGCACGAAGGCACCCCACCAGGCGCGC
>JANPFJ010000504.1:0-19526 GCA_031423355.1 Gemmatimonadaceae bacterium
CGCGTCGGCGTGAGCCGGAAGATCGGCGAACGGGCCGAACGGCAGCGATTGAAGGAGCAGGTCAACGCGTTCCTGCCGAAGGATGCCGGTGGCGTCATCGTCCGGACTGTCGGCGAGGACGTGACCTCCGAGACGTTGGAACGCGAACTGACGGGGCTCGTCAACAACTGGAAGCGCATCAACCGCAAGCGGCAGTTCATGCGTGCGCCGGCGCTGGTGCATCGCGAAACGAATCTCGCCCGCGGGATCATTCGCGATCTCTTCAGCGCCAAGGTCGACAAGCTCGTCGTCGACAGTCGGCAGCTGTACAACGAGATCGTCGAATACCTGAAGGGTGTCGGGCCGGAACTCGTCGATCGCGTGCAGCTCTACGAAGAGACGCAGCCGCTCTTCGACAAGCACGATGTCGAGGGGGAAATCCGGGACATCTTCAAGCGGCGCTGTGATCTGCCGTCCGGCGGATACCTGATCATCGAGCCGACCGAAGCGCTCGTGTCCATCGACATCAACTCGGGTCGCTACACCGGCAAGAAGGACCCCGAGAAGACGATCATGAAAACGAACATGGAGGCCGCCCGCGAAGTGGCGCGGCAACTCCGGCTTCGTGATGTCGGCGGGATCATCGTCTGCGACTTCATCGACATGGAGACGAAGGCGAACCGCGAGAAGGTGCTGCAGGAGCTGCGGACGCACCTCGGTCGGGATCGGGCCCGGACGAAGGCCTTCACCGTCAGCGACCTCGGCCTGATCGAGATGACTCGCCAGCGGGTCCGGGCGAGCCACCTGCAGGCCACCACGGAGCCGTGCGGCACATGCAACGGCACCGGCCGGATCTTCACGCCCGAAACGATCGTCCGCCGCGTCGAGCGCTCGGTCAAGCGGATCGGCGTCGAGGGGCGGCGCGACCCGATGCTGGTCAAGCTGCATCCCGACGTCGCCATGTACGTCCTCGAGCAGGAGCCGGATGTGCTCTCCCGTCTCGAAAAAATCGTCTCCTTCCCGCTGGAGCTTCGGGACGACCCGCTGCTGAGACCGGATGAGTACAAGCTGGTCGTCAAGGGCGCCCAGCGTGACGTGACAGCGCAGTACGCCCTCGCCTGAACCCCCGTTGTGCCCCCCGCACGCTGAAGCACCGCATTTGAGTCCATCCGATGCCTCTGGGCCAGGTCCCGAGGCCTCCCGCTCCCCGCGGCCGTTGACACCCGGACGCTGGACGGCTAACTTCGTGGGCTCATTACCCTTACACGTCGTACACACATGAGCTACGCGATTATTCGCACCGGCGGGAAGCAGTTCCGCGTCAGTGCTGGCCAGACATACCGATTTCCAACGATGCTCGGCGATGCCGGCGCGTCGGTGGAATTCAACGAAGTCCTGCTCGGTTCCGACGGGACCTCGGTAAAGACGGGCGTTCCGACGCTCGCCGGTGCCAAGGTCTCTGCAGAAATCGTCAAGCACGGGCGCGGCGAGAAGATCATCGTCTTCAAGTTCCGGCGCCGGAAGAACTACGCCAGAAAGCAGGGCCATCGTCAGGGCTTCACCGAAGTCCGCATCACCGACATCAAGCTGGGTTGAGGCATCAATGGCACACAAGAAAGGCGTAGGCTCATCCCGCAACGGTCGCGATTCGAATCCGCAGTACCGCGGTGTCAAGAAGTTCGGTGGTGAATTTGTGCGTGCCGGCGGGATCATCATCCGCCAGTGCGGGACCAAGGTTCACCCCGGCAACAACGTTGGTCTTGGCCGCGACTACACCATTTTCGCCCTCGTTGATGGCGTCGTGGAGTTTTCGCCGAAGGACAAGCGCCGGATCAAGGTCGGCGTCCGTCCCCTGGCGATGGAAGTCGAAGCCGTCGCTGCGGACTGAGTACTGAGTGGGACCTCGAAACGCCTCCGCTGATGCGGAGGCGTTTTGCGTTCTGAGCCCGTGGGCGCCGCCGAGCGTCGCGACGCGCCCGCGGCGCGAAGGACTGGCGCCAGCGTGCCTCAGCACGCACACTCAGCAGCGCGTCGGGAAGCCGTCTCACTTTCGTCACGGGATGCTTGCATGGAACGTCGGGAATTCCTGGCCGCTGGAGCCGCGTTGTCCGCCGCGCTTCCGCTTCGCCGCGTGCCAATGTGGGCCCCGGGTGTGCCAACCCTCGGCACCGCTGCGGGAGCGCTCGATGATCTGACGATTGCATCGGCACAAGCCGAGTTCGCGGCTGGGCGGCTCACGTCGCGTGCGCTGACCGAGCACTATCTGATGCGCATCCGAACGCTGGATGCCGACGGACCGCGCCTCAACAGCGTGATTGAAGTGAATCCGGATGCGCTCGCCCACGCCGATGCGGCTGACGCTGATCGCGCCAACGGGAAGGTGCTGGGTCCCCTGCACGGCATGCCGATCCTCTTGAAGGACAACATCGACACCGCCGATCGCATGAGCACCAGCGCGGGGTCGCTGGCCCTCGCTGAGCACCACGCACGGCGTGACGCTGGAGTCGTGCAGCGACTTCGGGCTTCCGGCGCCATCGTGCTCGGCAAGACGAATCTCAGCGAATGGGCCAATTTTCGCGGCAACAAGTCGAGCAGCGGCTGGAGCGGGCGTGGCGGACAGACGAAGAATCCGCATGCGCTGGATCGGTCGCCATGCGGCTCGAGCGCCGGCAGTGGTGCCGCGGTGGCCGCGGACTTCTGCATCGCCGCGGTCGGAACGGAGACGGACGGGTCCATCATCTGTCCCGCATCACTGAACGGCGTCGTTGGTCTCAAGCCGACGGTCGGGCTCGTGAGCCGCACCGGGATCATTCCGATTTCGGCCAGTCAGGATACCGCCGGACCGATGGCCCGCACCGTCCGTGATGCCGCCTTGCTGCTCAACGGTATGGTCGGGCGTGATGCGACCGATAGCGCAATGCGCGGCGCTCCTGGCGGATTGCCGACGGACTACGCGCGTGCGCTGTCGGCGGACGGATTGCGTGGCATGCGCATCGGCGTGGCGCGCAACTATTTCGGCTTTGACACGCGTGTCGACCGCCTGATGGAAGACGCCATCCGCCTGATGCGGGACCGCGGAGCTACGATCATCGAGAACGCCAACGTGCCGAATGCGGACAAGTATGGCACCCAGGAGTTCGAGGTGTTGCTGCATGAGTTCAAGGCCGGCCTCAACGCGTACCTTGGCGCGCTGCCGGCCACACTGCCGATCCATTCGCTGGCCGAACTGATTCTCTGGAACGAGAAGAATCAGGACCGTGAGTTGCAGTGGTTCGGGCAGGAGATTCTCAGCCAGGCCCAGAAGCGCGGCCCACTCAGCAGTCAGGTGTATCGTCGCGCGCGCGAGACGTGCGTCCGGCTGTCACGCCGAGAGGGCCTGGACGCGGTGCTCAAGCGGACGCGATGCGATGTGCTGATCGGGCCCACAGGTGGCCCCGCCTGGGTCATCGATCTGGTCAATGGCGATCATTTTGGTGGCGGCGTCTCCACCGCCCCGGCGGTGTCCGGTTATCCGCACCTTACCGTGCCAGCTGGCCGTGTGGCTGGCCTGCCGGTGGGGATCTCATTCTTCGGCGCGGCGTGGAGTGAACCACAGTTGTTCCGCGCTGGTTTCGCTTTCGAACAGGCCTCACTGCATCGCGTTCGCCCAGCATTCCTGCCGACCGTGGCCGCGACGCCCCGTTGATCGTGCACCCAACGTGCGCTCCCGCGCTCGCACCACCTTGCATCCCGCAGTTGTGATCCATTTTCGTAGACTCTGCCCGGCTTTCGCAGCTGGTGTGCTCCTCTCGGGCGCACTGAACGCCCAACGACCCGCCCGGCCCGACTCCGCGCGAGCGGACTCGATTCGCATCCAGCCGCTGCCGACGGTGAATGTCCGCGTCATGGCCGATCAGCGCGCGCTCGAACGCGTGCCATGGGCCGTCGGTGTGGTCGGTGTGCGCGAAGTACGACGTGCCCAGCCCACGGTCAATCTCGATGAAGCGCTGGGCTCAGTCCCTGGTGTCTTCGTGGCCAGCCGCTACAACTTCGCCACCGATTCTCGCATTGCGATCCGCGGCGCCGGCTCGCGCGCAAACTTCGGATTGCGTGGCGTGAAAGTGTTCCTCGATGGTGTACCGCAGACACTGCCAGATGGCCAGACGCAGCTCACGAACGTCGAGCTCGGCAACATCGATCGCGTCGAAGTGCTTCGAGGCAGCACCGCGTCATTGTACGGAAATGGCTCGGCTGGCGTGCTCTCATTTTCGAACGATCTGCGTGCACCGACTCCGTTCTCGCAGTCCGCACGACTGCTGGCCGGTTCCTACGGACAGCGTAAGGTGCAGCTGCGCACGGTGGGACGTTCGGGCAACGCCATCGCGGCCCTGTCGCTGTCGCGCCTGACGACCGACGGGTTCAGACAGCGGAGTGAGGCCGAATCCCGGCAACTCAACGCCGCCGTCGACTATTCGCTGGGCGCTGACCGTCGTGTGGAGCTCCGGGCACAGGTGGCCGAAGTGCCGAACGCGTTCAATCCAGGCGCCCTGACCTTCGCCGAGTACGCTCTTCGGCGCGACTCGGCCAGTGCCGCCAACATCCGGCGTGGATCCGACCGAAGGGTGAAGCAGGATCAGCTGAGCCTGTCGTATCACCACGGTTCTGCCGCCCAGCGTGCGGAGTTCGTTGCAACCACGTGGATCAGTTCGCGCGCCGTCCGCAATGCGCTCTCGACGTCGCCTCCGGGCACGGTCACGCCTACCACCGGCATCTATGCGACACTCGATCGATTGTTTGCCGGCTCGCGACTGAGCGCGCGCTACAATCTCGGCGAGACGCCAGCAGCGCCAACGGTGGCCGCGGGGCTCGATCTGCAGCAGATGCGAGATACCCGAATCAACCGGCGGTCATCCGGCGGACGCCCGACAGCCGCCATCGACACGATCATCCTGAATCAGTTCGAGACCGTGACCAGCGTTGCGCCCTTTCTGCAGGCGCAGTGGACACCAACCCCACGCCTGTTGCTGAACGCCGGGACCCGATACGACCGGATCCGCTTCTCCGTCCGCGATGATTTTCGCGGTGATGGTGGCGTCAATGGGGGAGACAACAGCGGGGCCCGGCCGTTGTCCGCGATCAGCGGACACGCTGGGCTGACGGTGACCGGTTGGAGCGCGTTTGCGCCGTATGCGAATCTGTCCACCAGTTTCGAAACGCCGACGACAACGGAATTGCAGGTGCGACCGGATCGCCAGGGTGGCTTCAATCCGAACCTCGGTCCGCAGCGGACGCTGAGTGCAGAGTTCGGCGCGCGAGGCGCCGTCGCGACGCTCGCCTCGTGGAACGTTGCCGCCTACCGGGCCAATGTCCGCAGCGCCATCGTGCAGTCACGTGTCGTCGATGGGACGGCGTTCTTCGAAAATGCCGGAAAGACGAAGAATGTCGGCATTGAAGCGGGTGGGAGCGTCCGGGTTGGTACGCTGGCGTCGCTCAACGTCGCGTACACCTGGTCTGACCTGAAGTTTGAAGACTACCGGCAAACAACAGGGACGCGGGTCGACACCCTCGACGGCAAGCAGCTGCCGGGTGTGCCGCCGCAGCAGCTGCGACTCGGCGTTCGGTCGGCCGCATTCCTTGGCCTGACGATTGACATCGACCAGACGTGGACGAGTGCCCTGTTCGCAGATGACCTGAACACGATCCGAGTGCCGGGGTGGGGCACCGGCGTGACAAACATTCGCGCCGCGTGGACGCGCGCCTGGCAAGGGTATCGACTGGAACCCTTCGTCGGTGTGCTCAACGCTCAGAATACGGCGTACGTCGGTGCCGTCACTGTGAACGGAGCTTTTGGTCGCGTGCTCGAACCGTCACCGCTGCGCAACTGGTACGTCGGCCTCGACATCGCGGTCCTCCGCTGAACTGCCATGGCCTGGCGGTCCGGAATACAGAACGAGGGACCGGCAGCCTCGCCGGTCCCTCGTTCTGCAGTGCGCGGCGCGAACGCCTCAATACTTCACCGGCAGCTGCCGATACCGCTGCGTCAACTGGTCCTGACGCGTCATGACCTTTGTCTCCGTCCCCGCCACGAAGACATGCTCAGGCTGGGTCGAATACTCGAACGGGTCACCACTCCAGATCACGACGTTCGCGACCTTGCCGACGACCAATGAACCAACCTTGTCACTGAGCCCGAGTATCTCGGCCGGCGCGAGCGTGATCGCGCGCAGTGCATCGTCCCACGACATGCCGTATGCCACCGCATTGCCGGCCTCGTAGCGGAGGTTCCTCACGTTGAATCCGTCTTCGCCACCGGCGCCGTTCCCGACGATCGCCACGCGAACTCCCGCAGCGCGCAGGAGTGCGAGATTTTCCTGCCGCTGGCCAAGCGCACCGAACGAGTCGGGAATGTTGTTCATGGCGCCGGTCAGTACCGGAACGTTGGCGAGCACGAGATCCGCTGCGACGCTCCACGCTTCCGCGCCGCCGTTGATCACGACGCGCACGCCGTACTCCTTGCCCAGTGCGATCGCATTCAGGATCTCGCTTGCACGATCCGCAGAGATGACGAGCGGGATCGTGCCCTTCAACACGAGCTGCATCGCATCGAGATCGGCACGGCCGGCACTCAGCTCCCGCATGTTGCCGGCATCGTAGCGCAGGCGCCCCAGATTGAATTCCCTGGCATCACTCAGCAGCGTGCGCAGACGGGCCAGCGCTTCGGCACGTGATCCTGTCCCCGCGGCCGCTGCATTGTCCAGCGTGGCGACCATCGCGACCGGCGCCTTCCGCAGCATCCTGGCGGCCGTCGCACCTTCGTTCAGGTCGTATGCCGCACCGAGCCCGGACACCATGCCTCCCGAGGGCATCACGCCAACGGTCGTAATGCCGCCGTCCTGCCGGGCGACTGGCAGGCTGACCGACCGCGGGTTGAAGGCATCCCAGACGCGGAACGCAGCAGCGACATTGTCCTTCCCTCGCGCGCGTCCATCGCGTGTATCGCCGACAGCGCCGACTTCAACGACACCGAGCGATGTCGCCGTGGCGATCAGGCCCGGCGTGACCCACTTGCCGGTGCCGTCGATTCGACGGGCATCGGCTGGGATCACGACATTGGTGCCGATGGCGGTGATGACGCCATTCGTGAAGACGATCGTGGCATTGCTGAGCCGAGGGCCACTCACTGGATGGATCGTGGCTCCGGTGATGGCCACAGTGTTCTGCGCATGCAGGGGCGCAGCGAGCGCCGCCGCGACGATGGTGGCGGCCGCAATTCGAGGTGTGCGCATCAGCGGCGCCCTCCCGTGACGGTGGACGGAGCCGGCACGAAACCGAGTTCGAAATCCGTGCGCCAGAGCTGTCTCGGATCCAGGCGATCAAAGCGCAGCGACCCATCGATCCAGACGCGATCCGCTCGCGCGTAGACACTGAACGGGTTGGTGTTCCACAGCACCACATCGGCATTCTTCCCCGCTTCGAGCGAGCCGACTCGATCGTGCAGATCGAGGGCCCACGCCGCATTCAGCGTCACCCACTGGATCAGTGTGGCATCCGGAATGTTGATGCCAATCACCGCTCCTGCCTCGCGCGCCTTGGCGGCGTCCTGGTTCAGGCGTTGCGCACCACTCGCATCGTCACTGTGCACGATGGCACGTGCGCCGGCGTTGTGCACCAGGGCCAGGTTCGCACGAATACCGTCCAGTGCCTCCATCTTGAAGCCTCCCCAGTCGCTCCACAGCGAACCGGAAATGCTGTCGCGCGCCATGACGTCAGCGAGCTTGTACGCTTCCACCCCATGATGGAACGAACGGATGCGATAGCCGAATTCGCGCGCAATGTCGATCATCTGCAACATCTCATCGGCGCGGTAGCAGTGATTGTGCACGAGGATGTTGCCTCGGAGCACCTCGGCCATCGACTCCTGCTCGAGATCCCGCTGCGGCGGATCGCCCTGCTTGTCGGCGAGCCACTTGTCCCATCGGCGCCGGTACGCCTCCGCCGCGATCCAGGCCGCGCGATACCCTGCAACGTTGCCCATGCGCGTGGACGGGCCGCGGCTGGCGTAGACGCGCTTGGGATTCTCGCCGCACGCCATCTTCAGACCGTACTTGGCCCCGGGGAACTTCATCCCCTGCACACTCACGCTCGGCACGACCTTGAGCACCACGCTGCGACCGCCGATCAGGTTCGCCGATCCGGGCAGCACTTGGATCGTGGTCACGCCTCCGGCGAGCACGCGAGGGAACTGCGGGTCCTGCGGCCACACGCTGTGCTCGGCCCAGACGCGAGCGGTCGTTGGCGCGGTGGCCTCGTTCCCGTCGCTCAGTGCCTCGCCGCCAGGTGCTGCGTAGACACCGAGGTGCGAATGGGTGTCGATGAGTCCCGGTGTGACGTACCGGCCAGTGGCGTCGATCACTTCCGCATCTCCGGCGGCGGGCGGGGTCCCGCCGCCGACGCTGACGATCTTTCCGTCGCGAAGCAGGATGAAGCCGCGGTCGATCTGCGGGCCTGCCGCCGTCAGGATCGTGGCATTGGTGATCAGCACCGCGCGAGCCGGTGCCGCGCGATAGGTGCTCGGGAAGGGGTCGGCATTGGGCAGCGCCACGGCGCCGGTGCCTGGGGCGACGGTCGCCTTGGGCGGAGCCGCTGGTGCACCCGGGGTTTGCGCGTGAAGCGCCGTCCCGATCGCACAGAGAAAGACAAGGTACTGTCGCACGAGCGTGACCTCCGAAAGGGAGACAGCATGAGGAAGAACCGCACGGGCAATGTGCCGCAGGGCGCGGGCACCCGCTACGCAGTGGCGCCGACCCGTTGGCTACGTGCCGATGCCGGCCGCGCGCAACTCGTCGACCACGTCTGAGCAGAGTGCGTCGACCCCGATGTCGGCAAGCCAGCGTGCGTGCGCGACATCGTTGACGGTCCAGACGATGACTCGCCCGCCGATGGCGTGGATCGCGTCCACCAGCGGCCGATCGACCATCTCCCGATTCGGCCAGTAGTCACGCGCGCCCGCGGCCTGCAATGCGTGGACGGCGTCAATCAGGTACGAGTCCGTCAGAATCCCCACGGGGATGGTTTCGGCTGACGACTGTCGGATCCGCCTCGCGATGCGATGGTCGAAACTGTGGACCGCGGTCGCCGTCGTTGGGTGCCGGACCAGGCAGGCCTCGACTGCCGACTCGATTCCACGCGCCTTCACTTCGACGTAGACCGTGATCCCCGACCCGGCGGCGTCGAGTACCTCATCGAGGCATGGTATTCGCTCGCCGGCCGCCCCGACCGTTGCTTCCGCCAGCTCTCGCCAGTCCGTCTCGGCAATCCGGGCGCCGGCCAGCGGCCCTGCGGTCGCCGGCAGCGTTGGGTCGTGATGCACGACCACCACCCCATCTCTGGTCGCATGGACGTCCAACTCCCAGCCGTTTGCACCGGCCGCCGTGGCGGCGAGGAACCCGGGCAGGGTATTCTCGCGGTGCCGGCGCGGCATGCCCCGGTGGGCGATCAGGGCGGGGGAGCGGTGACTTGGCATCGTGATGGGGGCGGGATGGATGACACAACGGACCGACGTCCGGCAAGCGACCTTAACATCGCCCGTGAGCGCGCGTCTGCCTACCAGACTGAGATGCCTGACCTGAACCGAGCGGGTGACGACGCAGAGCACGACCAGGCGCTGATCGACCGCTGGACTGGCGGTGATCAGCGGGCTGCCACGGCGTTGGTCGAGCGGCATGCGCCATCGCTGGCGAGGTTTGTCGGGAGCCTGGGTGTGATGTCGGCGCCGGAAGAGATTGTGCAGGACACCTTCGTTCGTGCCTTCGGCTCGCTGGACTCGTTTCGCGGGGATTCGTCGCTTCGGTCGTGGCTGTTCACGATTGCACGACGGCTGGTGCTGGATCAACGCAGGGCCAATCGGCGCGATCGGAATCATGTCGCGATCGAGGATGCACAGGACCAGTTGGTGTCCGCAGACGATGTGCTTGATGGCGTCGTGGCGGATGAGTCGGAGCAGCGGGTGCGACTGGCGGTCGCGCGGCTCTCGCCGCTGCAGCGCGAAGTGTTCACGTTGCGGGTCGTCGAAGGACTGTCGTACAAGGAAATCGCGGTCGTCGCTTCCACGACGGAAGGGGCCGCGAGAGTGCACTACCACAATGCGATGCGGGCCGTGAAGGAGTTTCTCGATGCGTGACATGACCAGGGATGAGCTGCAGGACTGCCTGCCCGATCTGCTGAACGGCCGCCTTCCGGCGGACGAGGCGGTGATGGTTGAGCGCACCATCGCGGCTGATCCCGAACTGGCTCAGGAGCTGGCGCTGCTTCGTGCCGTGCGCGCTGCGCATCATGCCGCACCGTCTATCGACGTCGCGCGGATCGTCAGCGCCTTGCCTGCAGCGCCAGGGGCGGCGGCCGGACCGCAGATCGATGAACTCGCAGCCCGACGCAATGCAAAGCGGCCGATGATTTCGCTCCGGTTCGCCCGCGCCGCTGCGCTGCTCGTGGTGGTCGGCGGCGGGACCATGGTGACCGTCTGGAACGGGCGTCAGCACCGTGCCCTGAACGGCGTGGTGCCAACCGCCGCGGAATCATTGGCCGTCTCCCAGTCCGCCGCGCCGCAGCTTGGGCTCGGGGTGTCCACGGACGACCTGTCCGTGGATCAGCTCCGCGCGCTCGAAGCCGACATCCGGGCCCTCGACGGTGTGCCGGCTGCCGAACCGGAAAACACCACCGACCTGTTTGCCGCGGAGGGTGCATGATGCCCCGTTGTCGCAGAGTGCTGCTTCGAGCAAGCGCAATGCTCACCTGCTTCGCCGCTGCGCTGCAGGCGCAGGACGCGAGTGCCGCCGGAGACGCGGCTCGCGCCCGTCGCGAAGCCCGTCGTGCGGCCAACGCGGGTCAGGCTGACGATGAACGCGCGCGCCAGACGCCGGCGTTCGCGGAACGGATGCGGGTCGAGAATGCGCTGCGTCAGGCGCTCGCGCGGGCAGTGCGCGAGCGCCTCAGCCTCAACGACCAGCAGGCGACGCGATTGATGGATGTCAATCGCAAGTTCAGCGAGGACCGCCTCAAGCTGGCGCGCGAGGAGATGCGGATCCGGCGCGACCTGCGGCAATCGGTCGCCAGTGGCGACGCCAGCCGATCACCGGCGACCGCCGCGCTGCTCGATGATCTGCTTGATACCCAGCGTCAGCGACTCGAGCTGCAGCAGAAGGAGCAGGACGAGCTCAGCACGTTTCTGACTCCTGACCAGCGGGTACGCTACCTCGGGATGATGGAACAGCTGCGCCGACGGATCCAGCAGCGAGCCGACAGCGCCCGAGGCGTCGGAGTGCCGCCCGAGGACTGACCCTGGCGCCTGAGCGCTTCGGGAGCCGATGTCATCCGGCTAACTTCGACCGATGACCGTCCCTCAGCGCCCTGTCCTTGCCGTTCGGCTCATCAGGCCGTTTCGACAGTTCGCAGAATGGCAAGCAGGGGGCGGGGTCACGCTGCTCATCGCCGCAACGACCGCGATGCTCATTGCGAACAGCTCCTGGCACGGGCCGGTCGAAGCATTCTGGGAGTCCCGTGTTGCGCTGTCATTCGGCGCCAGCACCTTCGCACTGACGGTGCGTGAGTGGATCAGCGACGGCCTGATGGCCGTTTTCTTCCTGCTGGTCGGACTCGAGATCAAGAGTGAGCTCCTGGTCGGTGAGCTTTCCACGGTGCGCACGGCCTCCTTGCCGCTCGCTGCCGCACTCGGTGGCATGATCGTACCGGCGCTCATCTTCACCGCCTTCAACCACTCCACGCTTGGAGCGCCGGGCTGGGGCATCCCCACCGCCACTGACATCGCCTTTGCACTTGGCGTACTGGCATTGCTCGGGTCGCGTGTCCCGCCGGCGCTGACAGTGTTCCTGGCAGCGCTCGCGATTGCCGACGACCTCGGCGCCGTGGTCATCATCAGCCTCTTTTATGGGCATGCACCCAACACCACCTGGCTGATGTATGCCGCTGGATTCGTGGTGCTGCTCATTGCCGCCAATGCCGCGGGCGTGGCCTGGAAGAGCGTCTATGCGCTGCTGGGCATTGGCTTGTGGTATTGCGTGCTGCGCTCGGGGGTGCACTCGACTGTCGCCGGCGTGGTGCTGGCGATGATCATTCCCGCGCGCTCGCGGATCGAACCGGCCAGATTCGAGGAAGAGGCACGTCATCGACTCGCCGAGTTCGAGATTGCGACGGGCGCCGACGACCGCCCCGTTCTTTCGAATGGCGGACAGCAGCGTGCGCTGGCCGCATTCGAAACGGCGGTTGAAGATGCCCAGCCGCCACTCGCGCAGTTGCGTCGCATCCTGCACGTTCCGGTCAGCTTTTGGATCATGCCCCTGTTCGCGTTGGCGAATGCAGGCGTATCCTTTGCCAGCAGTACGGACGGTGCACCGTTGCTCGGGCCGGTCAGCCTCGGCGTCTCACTCGGTCTGATCTTCGGTAAGCCTGTCGGGATCTTGCTCGCCACATGGATCGCGACCCGGTTTGGTGCCGCGCTGCCCGCTGGTGCGACCTGGGCGACGATCGCGGGCGTTGCCTGTCTGGGTGGGATCGGATTCACGATGTCGCTGTTCGTGTCCGGCCTCGCATTCCCCGCGTCGCCGCTCATCGCCCAGGCGAAAGTTGGTATTGTGGCGGCGTCGCTCGTTGCTGGTGTACTCGGTGCGGCGGCGGTGTGGTGGGCGACAGCCCTCAGCGAACCACGCGGCGCTGCCGTGGTCCCGGACGTTTCCTGACGTTGCGCGCGCGATGCGCACTCACTTCTCACGAGCAAACTCCCATGAGCATCCACCGTCGAAGCTTTCTCAAGGCCACCGCCATGGGCGTCGCGGCCGAAGCCTTGCACGCCAGTCACCTCGGCGCCGCATCGCCTCAGTCGGCGACGACGGAGTCACTCCACGGGAATGGCACTTTCCCGAAGGGCTTCTGGTGGGGCGCGGCAACCGCAGCCTATCAGCTCGAAGGCGCAGCGGCGGTCGACGGACGCAAGCCGAGCATCTGGGACACCTTCAGCCATACACCGGGCAAGGTGCGCAACGGCGACACGGGTGATGTCGCCTGTGATCACTATCATCGCTTCAAGGATGATGTGCGGCTGATGGCGGAACTCGGGGTGAAGCACTATCGCTTCAGTTCGTCGTGGTCGCGTGTCATTCCCGACGGTCGCGGCGCGGTGAACGAAAAGGGCATCGACTTCTACAGCCGGCTGGTCGATGAACTGCTCGCGAATGGCATCACGCCGCATCTCACGCTCTATCACTGGGATCTGCCGCAGGGGCTGCAGGATCGGTACCGTGGATGGGAAAGTCGCGAAGTCGCCGACGATTTTGCGACCTATGCTGGGCTGATGGCAAAACGACTCGGTGATCGGGTGTCGCGGTGGATGACCCTCAACGAGATTCGCACGTTCACGCAGCTGGGATATGGCGTGAAGTCCGCGGGACCACACGCCCCAGGTCTGGCACTCGCCACCGAGAAAGAACGCTGGCAGGTCGGGCATCATGCACTGCTGGCCCATGGTCGCGGATGCCAGGCGATTCGCGCAGCGTCACCACGGCCGTGCAAGGTGGCGATTGCCGAGAACTGCGATCCGTTCATTCCGGTGGTCGAGACTCCTGAGCACATCGAAGCGGCCCGCCTGGCGTTCCGGCGCAGCAACGCGAACGGAGCGATCATCGTTCCGCTTCTGACAGGGGAGTACGACACATTCTGGATGCAGCAGCGCGGCGCGAACGCCCCAACGATTCAGAGCGGTGACATGGAGACCATTCATCAGCCGCTCGACGGCTTTGGCTTCAACTGCTATACGGGCAGCTACGTGCGAGCCGCCTCGACGCCCGCAGGCTACGAGGAAGTCCCGATGTTCGACAAGTTCCCGAAGATGGGCACTCCGTGGCTGAACTGCGTGCCGGAGTCGATCTACTGGGGCATCCGGATGATCGGCGATGCCCTCGGCCAGCGCAATCTTCCGATCTTCATCAGTGAGAACGGCTGTGCCGACAGCGGGCCGACGCCGGCCACGAGCGAGGTGCAGGACATCGATCGTGTCATGTACCTGCGGGCCTACCTGCAACAGGTGCAACGCGCCGTATCAGAAGGTCGGAAGGTGGTCGGCTACTTCCCATGGAGCCTCCTCGACAATTTCGAGTGGGCGGATGGGTATGACACCCGGTTCGGGCTGGTGCACGTGGACTATGCCACCCAGAAGCGCACACCGAAGCTCAGTTACCGCTGGTACCAGCAGGTGATTCGCAGCGGAGCCATCGCCTGATGTCGTTCCGGCGGGTGGCAATCGCCGCGTGGCTGGCGCTGGCGATTCCTGCCGGTGTACGGGCACAGCTGCCACGCCCCATCCGTCCGGCTGACATGTATCGTTTGCGTGATGTAGGCGAGCCACGAATTTCTCCTGATGGGGCGTGGATCGCCTACACGCTGACGACGATCGACTCGCTGCGCGATACGCGTGACAGTGACGTCTGGATGGTGAGTTGGAGCGGCGATCAGGCGCTGCGGCTCACGAACTCACCGGACGACGAGCAGAATCCACGCTGGAGTCCGGACAATCGCTCCCTTGCCTTCGTGTCAGGGCGATCCGGTTCGATGGGTGGGCAGCTCTGGCTGCTCAACCGGACCGGCGGCGAGGCACAGCGCCTCACTGAGCTCAAGGGTGGCGTCTCCGACTACGCCTGGTCGCCGGATGGCAGACGATTGGCCATGATCTCGCATGACGCCGATCCGGACCATGCCTCCGCTGATTCCGGCAGGACAGCGAAGCCGAAACCGATCGTCATCGATCGATTCGCGTTCAAGCGGGATGAGGACGGCTACCTGAACCGGCGGCGCGATCACATCTGGCTTGTCGACATCGCATCGCGTATGGCAACCCAGCTCACGACGGGTGATTTCGACGACTCGCAGCTGTGCTGGTCGCCCGACGGCACGAGACTCGCCTTCGTCAGTCAGCGTATCGGTACCGATCCGGATCGCACCAACAACACGGATGTCTTCGTGGTCGACGCGGTTCCGGGCGCAACACCAATGCAACTCACGACCTGGGCCGGTCCCGATGAGGGGCCAGTCTGGAGTCACGACGGCACACGCATCGCGTATCTGCAGGGCAGTGAACCGCGGCTCTATGCGTACAGCCAGAATACCGTTGCGGTGATTCCGAGTCGCGGCGGTGAGGTGAGACTGTTGACAGAGGCGCTCGATCGCGATGCGAGCCACCTCGCCTGGAATGCGGATGGTACTGCCATCCGATTCCTCCTAGGCGATGACCGCGCGGTACACCTTGCCGCCGTGCGTATTGCCGACGGCGTCGTGACACGCGAACTCAGCGGACGACGAGTCGTGACGGCGTATGACGTCTCACCGGCCGGGCGCATCGTCACGCGCGACGGCACGGCCAGCGCGGGAGCAGAACTGCATGCGCTCGAAGGCGATGTGCAACGCGCACTGACGCACGTCAACGACACCCTGTTCGCCAGTCTGCAACTCGGTGCGACGGAAGACCTGTCGTTTCGGAATCGGGATGGACTGACAGTGAACGCGCTCCTCGTCAAGCCACCAGGCTTCGTGACGGGCAAGCGCTACCCGTTGCTGTTGCGCATCCATGGCGGTCCGAACGGTCAGGACGAGCATCTGTTCGACACCGGCGTGTGGCTCCCGACGATGGAGCGGCAGCTCTTTGCGGCCGCTGGGTACCTCGTGCTGGCGGTGAACTATCGCGGTAGCTCGGGACGCGGTCGTGATTGGAAGAAGGCGATCTTCGCCGACTGGGGAAACAAGGAAGTGCAGGATCTCCTTGCAGGCGTGGACCACCTTGTCGCGACCGGACTCGCCGACCCGGATCGCCTCGTAATCGGCGGCTGGAGTTATGGCGGTATCCTCACCAACTTCACCATCGCAGCCACGACGCGATTCAAGGCGGCGATCAGCGGAGCGGGCAGCGGCTTGCAGACGTCGATGTACGGCTCCGACATGTATGCCTACCAGTATGAAAGTGAACTCGGCGTGCCGTGGAAGAATCAGGCGCTCTGGAATCGGATGTCGCGCCCCTTCTGGCAGGCCGATCGGATCACGACGCCAACCCTGTTCATGGGTGGGGCGAGCGACTTCAACGTGCCGATCCTCGGCAGTGAGCAGATGTTCCAGGCACTCAAGTCACTCGGCATCCCGACGCAACTGGTGATTTATCCGGATGAGTTTCATGCCATCACGCGGCCTTCGTTCGTGCGCGACCGGCTCGACCGGTACGTGTCGTGGTATGCCCGGTATCTCTCGCCAGCCGCACCCTAGCAGGCTGCCGGACACGCTCGCATTGACCCGTCGATTCGCGGACACGCCGCACATCAGGAGCAACGAATGAATTGCCGTCGCCTCATGAACGTCGTCGTCCTGCTGGCGTCATCGGCGGGGGCACTCCCCTCGGTGGCGACGTCGCAGGTGCGCAGCGTGCGGATCGAAGTTGTGCCCTGGACGGACGCTGTCCGTCTGCTCGACACCGCCAGCATCGTGATGATCCCGCTCGGCGCGCAGGCAAAGGAACATGGCCCGCACCTCCCGCTCAACAACGACTGGCTGCTGGCCGAGTACTTCGCGAAGAGTGTCGCGGCTGCAACGCCGGTCATCGTCTATCCGACGGTCAACTACAGCTTCTATCCGGCGTTCACCGAGTATCCCGGATCGACATCGCTGAGCCTAGCCACGGCGCGCGACATGATCATCGACATCGTGAAGGGCATTGCGAGGCATGGACCACGCCGGTTCTACATCCTCAACACCGGCGTTTCGACGCTGCGGGCGCTCGCACCGGCTCGTGATTCCCTGGCCGCGGCCGGCATCGTGATGGTCTACACGGACATCCTGAACATCGGGAAGGAAGCCGAGGCGCGCGTCCGGCAGCAGCAGGGCGGCACGCATGCCGATGAACTCGAGACGTCGATGATGCTGTACATGCACCCTGAAGTCGTCAACATGCGCCTCGCCCCTGACGACTACCATCCAGGTGTCGGCGGCCTCACACGGGATTCTCTCGGTGCGGTGCGTGACGGCAAGACCTGGTCGCGCACGGGAACCTTCGGCAATGCAACACTCGCCACTCGCGAGAAAGGGCGCGCAATCGTCACCGCCCAGATTGCGGGCATGGTGGCGGAGATCGAGGCGCTGCGACGGAAGCCAATCCCCGTCGAACCCCGCTGAGCGCGCACCGTGCTATTGCGACTACGCCTTGCCCATTGCCCGCAGGACATCGGTGGCGAGTTCGGCCGCCGGGCGTCGCGCCCATGACTCGTTCACGTTGAGCGTCATCAACGCCGCCCCGGCCGCAGGCGGTGCTACCGAGATGCCGCGCGACGCGAGTGAATCACGAAGTCGCATCGTGTCGACACCAGCGACGGGAAGGCGAAAGAGGTTCGTGCCCTGCGCGATTCGCTGCGCCTTGACGCCGCCGCGCGAGTCCAGCTCCTGAATGAACGCTTCCGACGTCTGCACGCCTGCACGGAACCGGTCGACGAATCCATCAAGGAAGTGCAGTGCAACCGACGCGTACGGCCACGCCTGCGGTAGCCCGCCTCCGAACATCCGGCGCGTGTGATACATGCTCTCCAGCAGTGACTTTGGCCCCGCCAGAATCGCGCCCGACGCCGCGTTCAGTCCCTTCCAGAGCGAGATGTACACCGTATCGAACAGCGCCGAATACTCGGCGGGCGACGTCCCGGTGTAGGCGGAGGCCAGCAGCATGCGCGCGCCATCGAGGTGCAGCCGTATGCCCTGCGTGCGCGCGTACGCGGAGATCTTCCGCATCTCATCCATCGCGAACTGTTCGCCGGTCTTGCGTCGGACCGGCGACTCGATCGCAATGACGCCGACGCGGGCGGCGACACGCCCGGAGGCCGTACGTCCGACCACCTCCTCCACCTCGGCCTGCGTGAACGACGCCTTGCCCTGCGCGAGCGGCATGAGTGTCAGCTGACTGAGCGTCTGCGCACAGTCGCCCGTGTCATTGAAGAAGTGGCTCTCGTGCTGCACGATCACGCGGCGATCCGTGCCAGCCAGCGAACGCACCGCGAGATGGTTGGCGAGGGTGCCCGTCGGCATGAAGACCGCCGCCTCCTTGCCGAGCAGCTTGGCACAGGCGGTCTCGAGCTGCGCCACCGCGCCCTGCTGGGAGTAGTAGTCCTCCACGGTCTTTCCGTCCGCTGTGATCCGCTGGAGCAGCGCGGCGTAATCGCGAGGTGTCAGCACCAACCCATCGTGCGACATGTTCACGTCCCGATCGGCGCCTGGGCCGGGCAGGGCGCCCGAGACGGCGCCGGGCACTGCGCCAAGTGCGGCCAGACTCGCCCCGACCTTGATGAACGCGCGTCGATTCGATCCCTGATGCATGTCCCCTCGCGTGTAACGGGAAACCATTCCGGCAAACCGAGCTGTGACGACTGCGAACGTAAGCAGTCGTTTCCATGTCCGTCAGGCAGTCCGCGTAGGAGCGCGGCAGTCTGGCGCGTCGAATTCGTCAGCCCGGGCGCTCCTCGGAGGCCAGCAGGGCGGGCACTATTGATGAGGCTGGCACGTGATCAAGTATCGGTCCGCGCCGATACTTCGGGTACCATGAGCGACCTCTTTGCGGATCTCCAGCACGCGCTCGGCGACGAGTTCGCCCTCGAGCGGGAAACGAGCAGCACCGCAATCGCGCGCGTGTTCATTGCGCGTGAACGCATCTGCAACCGCTCCGTGCTCGTGTCGGTGCTGGCGCCAGCGGCGGTCGGCGATCTGGATTTCGAGCGATTCGTCAGCGCGGCGGAGCGCACGGCGGCGCTCGATCACCCGGGCATCATTCCGCCGCTGGCCCTTGGTGCCGCCGCTGGGCTCCCTTACCTGGTCACGCCGTATGTGCCGGGCGTCACGCTGCGAACCCGGCTCGCCGAAAAACCGCCGCTCTCACTCGAAGAGATCGTTGCGGTGTTGCGCGACATCGCCATCGCGCTCGACTACGCGCACTCGCGTGCTGCGATCCATTTTCAGATCACACCTGATCAGATCCTCCTGTCGCAAAAGGCGGCGCGGCTCTCCGACTTCGGAATCGAGCACGATCTGGCCGAAGCACAGAGAGTGCAGCCCCCGGCGCTGCCGCGACTGACCGGTTCTCGCGCCTGCCTGGCACCTGAACAGTTCAGCGGCTCGACGGCCGATCATCAGGCAGATCTCTTTGCATTGGGGTGCGTTGCGTACGAGATGCTCACCGGCGCGCCGCCGTTCAATCGCGACGCCGCACCGGCTGCCGGTGAAATACCACTTGACGTCGATCCCGCGCCAATCACGTTGACGCGTCGCGACGTGCCTGCAACGCTGACGCGCCTCGTCATGCGCTGCCTGTCCATGGATCCAGCCAGTCGACCAGTGACAGCGGCGAATATCCTGCAGCTTCTGGAAACGGTCGACGTCTCTGAACGGGCAATCGCCGAGCGAACGCTGACGCCGGCGTACGTTCCGAAGATCACGAGACAGGTGACAGCACAGCAAGCGGTGCAATCCGCGCCCACGATCCGCCAGCG
>JANPFJ010000505.1:0-8224 GCA_031423355.1 Gemmatimonadaceae bacterium
GCGCGAGTTCCTCGTAGGCAGTGAATCGTTGCAGCTTTGCATCGCCGTAGGGGTTCTCTTTCGTGTAGAACCAGTTCTCGCCCCACGGGCCACCGTAGTTCACCAGCAGTGTGGGCGTGTAGGTACGGTTCGACCACGCCATCAGCGACGTCACGTCGCGGCCCAGTGGCGTGATCCCCATCGAGTGCTCCAGGCCCGGATAGCCGTCGAGGGTTTCGGTGAGGTTGAGCTTCACATCGAGTGACCCTTCCGTTGTCGGCATCAGCTGCTGCTCACGCGCGGCCTTGATGATCCACTGGCGCGTCTGCCGTACACCCGCGACGTACATCTTGATCGTCTTGGTGTCGTAGTAGCTGCTGTAGCGCTTGAGCATGCTGCGCGCATGCTCCTGGTCGCGGATCTGGTCCTGGTCGAAGATGCCTGGTCCTGTGGAGTAGATGCGCGGGCCGATGATCTGGCCCGCTTCGACCATGTCCTGATACGTCAGCACATCGGTGGTGGCAGTCTGCGGGTCACGCGTGGTGGTGACACCGTAGGCAAGGTTGGCGAGGTACGCCCAGGGCTGCGTTTCGTGGATCGTGCCGCGCTCGGCTCGCAGGTGCGCGTGGGTGTCGACGAAGCCGGGGATGATCGTCGCACCGGCCATGTCCATCGATGTGGCGCCGGCTGGAACCGCGACGGTGCCGGACGCACCCACGGCCGCGATGCGATTGTCGCGGATGACGATGTCACCGCTCGGAATGATCTCGTCGCCCTTCATGGTGACGATCCGCGCGTTCCGCAGCACGACGGTGCCACGTGGCAGGTCACGCCCAGCCTGTACGAGCACACGCCGCTCCTGCGGCAGATACGGTTTGGGCCGCAACGAGTCGGCCAGGGATGAGTCGCGACGCGAGGCGGTGATCGCGGCGTCGCGCACCCGCGCGGAATCGAGATCATAGATGACGTGCGCGTTGCCGATGGACCAGTGCACGCGCTTACCGTCTGCCGACCAGGCGGGAAACTGTCCACCGATGTCGGTGAGCTTCTTCACCGGCACGATCGCCGTGGTGACGTCTGCGACGCTGACCGACGCGGCGACGCCGCGAGGCGGCACGACGACCGTGTAGAAGTCCTGGTTGATCTGCGCCAGCGCCACATCGCCGCGTGGCGACATCAGCGTGAGCGTCGCGGGGGGGCCGGGTGATCCCGGTTCCTCCGGATTGCGCGGGTTCTCGAGCTCGGAGAGGTCGTGGTCATCGCCACCTTGCGGTGCGGCAGGGCCGGTGACGCGAAGATGGCGCTGTTCATCGGTACCGTCCCAGCGGATCGAGACGAGGCCGTTCTGTGTCGACGAGAAGAAAATGCGCGTTGTATCCGATGTGAAATGCGGCTTGCTGCGCCCGGCCGCGCGCGCGATGATCGTGCCGTCGCTGCCATCGCCGCCGGCCACCGTGGCCGGGTACCAGACCAGATTCGTTGCCGCGGTGACACCCGTCTGATCCCGACGACCCTGCGCGGCAGTCTGCGTGACGACGATGCGCGTACCGTTCTGCGACCACGCGGGCTGGCGCAACGTGCCGGTGCCACGACTGAGTGCGACGACACCACCCGTGCGCGCGGCGGTGACCGGTGCCTTGTACAGCTTGCCGCCAGCGTCCGTCCACGTCACCCACGCCAGCGAGCGGCCATCAAGTGACCAGGCCGGATCCGCTTCGATCGCATTCGATGTCGAGACGCGTCGTGGGGTCCCGGTCGGCCAGTCCATCACGTAGAGCCGATCCATGGAGACGAAGGCGAGCGTCTTGCCATCGGGCGACGGCACGGCGTCGCGAATCTGTCGCACCGTGAACTGCGCGCTGTCGGACACGGGATAGCGGAAGGCGAGTTCCGGCCCCGCTTCGATGCTCGCCTGCACACGGAAGGGAATTTCGCTCTGCCCGCTCCCATCCACTGCCACGCGCCAGATGCGATTGCCGTAGCTGGCGACGAGTTCCTTCGAATCCGGTGTGAAGCTCATGCCGGGCAGTGCATCCATCGGTGCACGCGATTCCATCTCGTCGCGCTGCGTGGGGTACGCCAGCCAGCGCTCCTCACCGGATGCGAGGTCGCGAATTCGCAGGCCGGTCTTCTCTTCGTATCGCGAGCCGTAGACGACCCACTTGCCGTCGGGGCTCAGTGTCGGCCGCACCGCCGAGCCGTATCGCGATGACTGCGCCTCCCGCTCACCGCTGTCGCGGTTGTAGATCCAGATCTGGTACTGCGGAAATTGTGCGTTGTAGTGCCAGGCACCGGCTCGCTGCGTGTACCAGATGGTCTTGCCGTCGGCGCTGAACGTGGCGCCCGCCTGCTGGACGGCCGTGCCGGGCGGTGCGTTGGCGGGATCGGCATAGAGCGCCACGCCGCTGCCGCCGTCGGCATGATACATCCAGAGTTTTGGCAGGCCGCCGCGGAAGCCACCCTTGCTGGCGACGATGTACTGGCCGTCGGGCGACCAGTCCGGTGACTGATAGACGTTCGTTTTTCCCCGCGTGATCGCCGTGACCTGCTTGGTCGCCATGTCCATCACATGCAGATTGTCGGCGCCGTCGCGGTCGGAGACGAAGACGATCTTTTTCCCGTCGGGGCTCCATCGCGGCTGCGCGTCGTAGGCGAGCCCGGTGGTCAATCGCGTGGCGTCGCCGCCGGCGAAAGGCAGCGAGTACAGGTCGCCGAGCATATCGAAAACGAGCGTCGATCCATCAGGGCTGACGTCGAGTGACAGCCAGGTACCTTCGCGCGTGTCGAGGGCAAAGCTGCGGGTCGCGTCGAGCGGCAGCGGACGTTCGGCAGGGCGCGCGCCCGGTCGGGCCGTTGCCGGAGGCTGGGCACCGACGGAAACAGCGACGAGCAGGAGTCCAACGGCGATGGTACGCAGCGACACGTGCGCCTCCGGAAAGGGACGACCCGCAACCCAGAGAGGGTCGCGCTTCCGGAGAGTCTGCGGCCGTGGCAGTACCTCGGCAAGCGCCGGCGCTGATCTGCGATGGCTTACCGCCTGCGCCGGACCTCGTTCCGGTAGATGATCCCGCTACGCATCACGAATGTCACCCGTTGCGTGGCCTCGATCTCCTCGGCGGGATTGCCGTCGGTGGCGATGATGTCGGCGACGTACCCGACGGCAATACGCCCGATCTGCGCCTCCATCCGAAGTGACTCGGCGGCGCGTGAAGTGGCCGACACGATGGCGTCCATCGCCGGCTGACTGCCGCGCCGCACGCGACAGACCAGCTCCTCCGCATTGCGACCGTGCGCACCGGCGACGGCATCGGTGCCGAAGACCAGCTTGAGTGATGGCGCCTTGCTGGCGGCGCCGATCCCGGCCTCGGCCAGCGGAATCGCCTTTTCCATCGACGCGAAACCGACGGCATTGTAGTTGCCGATGCCCTCGAAGCGCGGCTTGTTGTCGAGATAGTTGCGGAAGACGAGGCCGCACTGCGGGTCGAAGAACGTGCCCCGCTGGATGAGCAGCGAGCGCGTGACATCATCTGCAAAGACACCGTGCTCGATCTGCGTGCAGCCGTTTCGCGCCGCGCGCTGCACCGCTTCCGCGGAGTGCGCGTGGACCACGGACCGCAGGCCCTGCGTGGTCGATTCCCCGCACGCGGCGCTGAGTTGCTCGTCAGTCATCGTCGCTTCGCCACCATCCCGGATGGACTTGGAGGCGAAGATCTTGATCACATCAGCGCCGGCGGCCTTGAAACGGCGGACGGCGGCCCGGAGTGAGTCAGGGGAGCCGCCACCGGTGCGTTCGTTCATCGAGCCGAGCGACGTCAGGACACGGGGGCCCGGAATGGTGCCGCGGTTGATGGCGTCACGGAGGGCCGCGTTGTCGGCCTCGCCGATGCTTTGCACAGTGGTGAAGCCCGCGCGGAGCGTGGCCCAGGCGTTGCCGGCCTGACTGAGCGCCTGCGTGGCGGGTGAATCGCCGTCACTGTCGGTGTGCAGGCGATCGGCGGTGTTGACGTACCAGCCGAGGTGGACGTGGGTGTCGATCAGGCCGGGAAGGACCGTGGCGCCGCGCAGATCGATGGCCCCGATCGGGAGGGCACCAGCCGCAGGGCGCAGCGCGGCAATGCGCCCGTCGACGATCGTGATGTCGACGTTGGTGAGGGTACGTCCGGTGCCGTCGAGGATGCGACCGGCGCGGATGATCTGCGCGGTGGGCGCCGGCTGCGCGGCGACGGCCCCGACCAGCGTCGTGAGGAACAGCGCGGTGGTGACTCCACGCAGAAATGCCGGTGACATGCGGACTCGAGGGCAGCGGGGGGCGGGGGTGGGGGCGGATCGTGATGCGATGTGAATGTGCGCATTGCGCGACGGGAGCGTCAGGTCGGAGCCGTTCGCGGACAGGTGTATCTTCCGCGCTTCGCATCACTGACCGGGCGCACCGTGGTCGCCTGGCTTCCATTCGTTCCGCAGGAGTACTCTGTGCCGCCGGCCGCCTCCGTTCCATTCCGTACGTCGTTGTGTCTGGGTCTGTTCGCATCGGCGCTGCTGCTCTCCGGCTGCGGCAAGGGTGAAGGCGGCGCGTCCGGCGGCGGCGCGGTTGCGTCAGGAACCGCCGGCACGGACAGCGCGGCACCGGTGGCGACGGCGACGGTCGTCCGCGTGCCACGCCCCGACTCGATGCGTGCCTTGTACGTGAATGCGTGGGCCGCGGGCTCACACTCGCGGATGGCGGAACTGATCCGCATTGCCGATGCAACGGAGATCAACTCCTTCATCATCGACATCAAGGAATCGGACACGTTCCTGACGTACGATTCCACCGCGATTGCGTTGGCGAAAGAGATCGGCGCCGATCAGCGCCCTGCCACCAAGTGGCTGCAGTCGCTGGTCGACACGCTGACGGCCCACAAGATCTACAGCGTGGCGCGCATCGTGGTGTTCAAGGATCGCATGCTGGCCGAGAAGAAACCGGAGCTGGCGATTCGCCATGTGAACGGCGGCCTGTGGCGAGACAAGAAAGGTGGGGCGTGGGTGAATCCCTACGAGAAGAAGGTGTGGGACTACAACATTGCAATCGCGAAGGAAGCGCTCGACATGGGCTTCTCCGAGGTGCAGTGGGACTACGTTCGCTTCCCGGACGTGACGAACACGATGCGCGCGACGATGGTGTATCCTGGCGCGAACGGAAAGTCACGGCAGGACAACATCCGTGACTTCATCCTGTACTCGAAGGAGCAGTTGCGCGCGTACAATGTCCCGGTGACGGCGGATGTGTTCGGGCTGGTGACACACGATCCAGGTGACGTGCAGATCGGTCAGCACTGGGAGACGGTCATCACGGCAGCTGACGCCGTCTTGCCGATGGTGTACCCATCGCACTACGCAAATGGGCACTACGGGTTCGCGCATCCCGGTGCGGTGCCGTACAACCTGATCCGCGTGTCGCTGACCGATGCGGTGGTGCGCACGAAGTTCGTCGCGGATTCGGCGAAAGTGCCGGTGGGCGAGATCCGGCCGTGGCTCGAGGCGATGAGCATCCGCGGTCTGTCGTACGGATCGCGCGAAGTGCGGCAGCAGATTCAGGCCACGTATGATGCGGGCCTGAAGAGCTGGGCGCTGTGGAATCCGGGGTCGAAGTATGCCGAGTTCGAAGGGGCGTTGCGGCCTGCGGCGGGCGGCAAGTCGCTGACGGAGCAGAGTGGCTGGGTTGCGCCGACGTGGGTACCGGCACGATCGCTGTTGAGCCGGACGACGCTCAAGCGCGATGCGCGCGCGGCTGGTGCGGCCGGTGCCGCCCCTTCGGCCACCGCGCAGCCGGCGGCGCAGCACTGATCTCCGGATCCGCTCCACCCACGGTCGCAGGAACCATCACGTAGCGGCGCACGACGTCATCCGTGTTCCCGGCCGGCGCTCCGACGATGCTTCCGGCGGGTTGCGCGCTGCGACAACTTCTGTGTGGCCGTGCCCGTCTCCGTCCATCACCGAACCGCATGCTCCAGAACCGTAGCCCATCCATCCTCCACGCCGCCACGCTTCTGCTCGCCACCGGTGTCGTGGCCTGCGCGCGTGTTCCAGCCTCGGCCGTACCGCTTCCTGTTGCGGCTGCGCCCGCCAGCCCCGCTCAATTGGCCGCGCCGCCGCGCCCCAATCCGCTCCAGGCGCAGCCACCGCTGGCCGCGCTCGGCGACCATCACATCGTTCCTCAGCCGGTGTCCGTCGTGCCTGGCGAAGGGGCGCCGTTCGCTCTGACGGCGGCGACGCTGATCGTGGTTCCATCCGCGTCTTCCCGCCCGGAGGCGCGTGAGGCGGCCCGCGTCGGGGAGGCCTTCGCGACGCTGATTCGTCCGTCGACTGGGTTCGTCATCCCGGTCATCGGCGCCGATTCCAGCGCCCCGCGTGGGGCGATCGTGCTGCGGCTCGACTCGAACGCCCGCGGGGGGGCGGAAGGGTACGAGCTCGTCATCACGACCGATTCCGTCCGGATCACCGCCGCCGCGCCCGCCGGCTTGTTCTTCGGTATCCAGACGCTGCGACAGCTCTTCCCGGCCTCGATCGAGGCCGAGCAGTTCGTGATCCGTGCTTCCCAGCCGTGGACCGTGCCGACGGGGCGCGTGGTCGATCAGCCGCGCTTTGCGTACCGCGGGGCGATGCTCGACGTCGCGCGGCACTTCTTCACGGTGGACGAGGTGCAGCAGTTCATCGACCTGCTCGCACTGTACAAGCTGAACGTCCTCCACCTGCACCTGACCGACGACCAGGGCTGGCGCATCGAGATCCGGCGGCGGCCGAAGCTGACCCGCATCGGCGGCCGCAGTGAAGTTGGCGGACGCGGGGGCGGCTACTACACGCAGGCCGACTACGCGGCCATCGTGCGCTATGCCGCGGAGCGGTTCATCACGATCGTGCCGGAGATCGACATGCCGGCGCACACGCAAGCCGCGATCGTCGCGTATCCGGAACTCGGCTGCGGCCGCGCGATCCCCGACACGTCGCGGAACGCCCCGGTCGCGGGTCTCTACACCGGCATTCAGGTCGGCTTCAGCGCGCTGTGCCCAGAAAAGAAGGCCACCTACCGTTTCGTCGAGGACGTCGTGCGCGAGCTGGCGGAGATGACGCCCGGGCCGTACCTCCATCTCGGCGGCGACGAGGTGGCGGTGCTCACGCCAGCGCAGTACGCGACCTACATCGAGCGCGTGCAGGAGATCGTCGCCAAGTATGGCAAGACGATGATCGGTTGGGACGAGATCGGTCACGCGAAGCTCCGCCCCGGCACGATCGCGCAGATGTGGCGGCCCGACACATTGATGGCCGCCGCCAAACAGGGCGCGAAGCTGATCATGTCGCCGGCCACCAAGGCGTACCTCGACATGAAGTACACGACGGCCACGGAACTCGGCCATCGCTGGGCGGCCTTCATCGACCTGAGGACGTCCTACGAGTGGGATCCCGTCAGCCATTTCCCGCGGGTGACCGAGGCGGACGTGCTTGGCGTGGAGTCCGCGTTGTGGACGGAGACCGTGCGCAACCTCGGGGCCGCCCAGTACCTCGTGCTGCCGCGCCTCCCCGCCATCGCCGAGCTGTCATGGAGCCCGTCCGCGACGCGTGACTGGGAGCGGTTCCGCTCACGCATCGCGGGGCACGCGCCTCGTTGGCGGTTGCTCGGCTTCAACTACTACGCGTCACCCGAGGTGGCGTGGCAGTGACACGCGCAGCACGTCGTGCGCGCAGGACCTGCGTGTGGTGACATGACGCGGTGACAATGCAGACGGCCGGCCCCCGGATTGAGGCCGGCCGGCAGCGTTACAGCAGCGCGCGACTAGTACCGGTAGTGATCCGGCTTGAACGGGCCGGCATTCGTCACACCGAGGTACGACGCCTGCTCGCCGGTGAGCTGCGTCAGCTTCACGCCCAGCTTCGGCAGGTGCAGGCGTGCCACCTTCTCATCGAGGTGCTTCGGCAGGGTGAAGACCACCTTGCCGTACTTGTCCGCGTTCTGGTGCAGTTCGATCTGGGCCAGCACCTGGTTGGTGAAGCTGGCTGACATCACGAAGCTCGGGTGGCCGGTGGCGCAGCCGAGGTTCATCAGGCGGCCTTCGGCGAGAATCAGGATCGAGCGCCCGTTCGGCAGCACGAACTCGTCGTACTGCGGCTTGATGTTGATGCGCTTCATGCCTTCGACCTTCTTCAGGCCGGCCATGTCGATTTCGTTGTCGAAGTGGCCGATGTTGGCGATGATCGCCTTGTCCTTCATGCG
>JANPFJ010000506.1:0-3595 GCA_031423355.1 Gemmatimonadaceae bacterium
TGCTCCCGCTCGCGCAGTCGATCATCGAGCGAACTCAGTCCGCGCACCAGATCCCGCGCCTGCGCCAGCGCCCGCGATGTCCGCTGCGACGAATCGCGCCCCGCCACCGCCGCTCCTGCGGCACCGGCTACACGCTGCTCCAGACTGTCGAGATCCTGCTGGATCGACCGTTCGAGATTCCTTGCGTAGTCACTCGAACTGCCTGAACGCAGCACATCGCGCGAATAGCGAATCTTGTCACCGAGCCGCGCCTCACGCATCGCGGCGGCGGCCTCCTGCGCCTCGCGCGCCGCACGCGGATTCGTCTGACGGTTCTCGCGCGCCAACCGATCGAGATCACTCGCCAGCGCCTTCACACCTTCCTCCATGCCCGCCTTGCGCTCATCGAGCCGGCGCTGACGCTCCGCGCGATCCGCACCACCTGCCTTCGCCATTTTCTCGACGTCACTCTGCACGCCACGCTGTTCTTCGGCCAGCGCTCGCGCCCGCGTCGTGGCATCACCAAGGCCAGCGCCCGCAGACTGTTCGCGCGCAGTCTCGAGTGCCCGCTTCGCCGACTCGAGACGCTCGGCGGCGGCTTGCGCAGCGCCGGCACCACCCGATGCCGCCGATCGCCGCATCGACTCGGCCGCCTTTCGCATCTCCTGCGCGGTCGACTCCATCTCCGGCGACTGCTGCTCACGCGCCAACCGTTCGAGCTGACGGGCCGCAGCCTCGGTCTCTTCGGCCAACTGTCGCTGCGACGCACCGCCGGTGCCACCACCCTTCAGCTGCGCCCGCTGGCGCGCCAACTCCTGCTGCTGGCGCGCGGCCAGCTGCTTCAGCCGTTCGAGCGTTTCATCCGTCTTCTGCGCGCCACTCTCCTCGCGGCTACGCTGCACCTGGTCGTACTGATTCCGCATCTTGTCCGTCTCGAGCTCCAGCAGGTCAGCGAGATCGGAGGCGTTGGCCCCTCCACCGCCTCCGCCGCCACCACCCTGCTGCTGCATGCTCACCTGCACTTCGCGGAATGCCGCTTCCGCCTTCTCGAGCCACTGCAGCGCACGCTGCTCAGGGGCCAGCGCCTCACCGGTCTTGCCCTGCACCAGCAGCTCCTCGGCGGCTTTCATCTCAATGCCGGCTTTCGGAAGCACGTCGGCGAGAATTCTGAAGCTCGTGTCGGCAGCCTGCGCGGCCGGACGCTCGACCCGCTTCTGCAGCGAGGCGAGTTCTTCACGAAGACGGCCCTGTGCCAGATGCAGCGTGCTCACATCGCCGCGCAGTGTCGCAGACGGAGTCTTCGCGCGATCGCGCTCCGTCTTGAATGTGCCAGCGACGATGTCGCGCTGACGCTGCACGAGGGAGCCGGGATTCATCTCCTGCGGGCCGCCGCCTTCGCCACCACCGCCTTGCTGGTTCTGCTTGTACTCGCGACTGAAAGGGCGGATGGTGAGGAATTGGATGTCACTCGCACCCGACTTGGGCTGCGGACGCTGGTCGTTGTCCAGTGCCCGTGCGTAGTAGCTGACCACGTCGCCGGCCGAGAGCTCCATCTCTTCCAGGAACAGCGTATGTGACGCGATCACTTCACGCGGACGCACTCCCGTGCCATCGGAGAGCGTAATGGCCTTCTCCTCGCCGCCATTGACGCGATAGACGATCTCCAGTTTGCCGATCCCGTAGTCGTCGGTAGCCTCGGCTTCGATCAGCACTTCGTCGACGCTGGTCGGCCGCAGATCACGACCCGGTTGCCTGATGCGCACTGACGGCCCGGCATCGTCGAGTGCATCGACGGCGTATTCGACCGTGCCACGCACCACGGTCCCGTCGGTCGATGTCAACTCGACGCGATAGAAGCCGTCCTTGCGCACGGTCAGGCGCACGGTGACGGTTGAATCGTCAAGCCGCTCCATCGGGACGATGGTGTTTCCATCGAAGAAGAGCTTGCCGCCGGACACCGGTCGCGTCGTGTGCACACGCAACAGCGCCGTCGTGCCGCCCGGGGCCGCGATGTCACCGCCATCATCGGTCACGTCCGGCGGCAGGTTCATGTACGATGGGTACCGCAGCTCTACGCCGATCCGCTGTACACCTGGCAGATCCTTCACCGTGAGCTTTCCATTCAACGAGCGGACGCCGTTCGCCTCTGCGTAGAACTCGGCATCTTCCGCGACGTCGAACAGCCGCACCACAAACGCACCGCGTGACGCACCCGCGCCCATCGGGATCCGTTCCCACTCGGCGCTGGTGCCGCGGCGCACCATCAGATCGACCACTTCGCTCTCGAATCCGGCCAGCGTCGCGCCGAGTTGCACATCGCTCCCGCGTGCGACAACGATCGACTGCGGCTCGAGCGCGATGGCATAGACCGGCGCGGCGGCCGCATCCTGCCACGGCGCCAGCAGCCGCAGCGCACCGGTGCGAAGAAACGCCGGTCCGAACTGGAACGCGAGCCCCGCCGCCACCGCCACCGCCACCGAGACGGACAAGGCACGAATCGTCGTTGGTCTCTCGAGCCGCGGCACTGCCGGCGTCGTGCCAAGGCGGCGCGTTGCATCGGCAACGAGTCCGCGCTCGAGCATGGCGGAGTGGCCGGTCTCGGCCTGACGTCGCAGCGTGACAGCCGTGAGCACCGCGCCGCCGAGCTGCGGGACGCGCTCTTCGAGATAGAGGGCCAGCCGATCATCGGGAAGCCGACGGATCAACGGCCACGCCAGCCACCGACCGATCACGAGTACCGCGACGATGCCGAGGACCACGCGTGCCGCGGTGATCGCGCCAATGCTGAACCGCGCCGCTTCGAGCGCAAACGAACCAGCGGCGAGAACGAGCAGCACCGCCGCGACCGTGATGGCCAGCCCGACTGACAGATGCCGCAGGCGCCAGCGTCGACGCGCGCGTTGGAGCAGCGTTGCGAGGGAGACGGGGGCGTGCAGGCGCGGTGCGGTCATGGGCGACGCATCCGGTTCGTGGTCGGCAAAAGAGACTCCATATCCTACTCCAACACCGGCGTTCGTGTGACGGACCGTCGCGCTACGATGCTCTCGGCCACCAGCAGGAGCGTGGCTGCCAGCAGCAGGTACCACCAGGTGGACTGCCGTGCCTCGCGATCGGCCACCGTCTCCGCGTCGGGGGCTGCTCCCACCGCGCCCGGTGCCCCGGGCGGGCTCGTCAACGCATTCGTCAACCGCAGGACATCGAACGTTGCAAAATCCAGCTCTGCGGGCGCGATGTTCGCGGCCACGAGCACTGGTCGGGCGCCTGGTGAGCCGCCGGGGCGCAACTCGTGTATGCCCGCTTCGGTGAGCTCGAGTGCGGTCGGCGCACCGTCGCCGCCGACCGTCGTGCGCGTCCCCGACGGGGCTGTGGCACTCCACCGCGTGACATCTTGACCGGCGGCACGTGTCAGATCGGACGGCCGCACACTGGCGCCGATTTCGAGCGCACGGGGCGCATCACGCCAGCTGGCGGCGTAGCGCGCGAGCTGCTGCACCAGCGGCAGAAACGCGGGCTGCCGCGGCAGATCATTCCAGAGGCCATCGAATGTCGACCCGAAGGTCAGCACGCGACCGCGGCCGATGGTGTGTTCGGTCAGCGCGGCGGTACCATCATCGAA
>JANPFJ010000507.1:0-1257 GCA_031423355.1 Gemmatimonadaceae bacterium
GGGGTGGCGGTTCCCGAACCGTGGGCGGCCACCCGCGTCGCGGGTGGCGTCTGCCCGGGCCCAAACCGAGCGGGGGGCCCGCCCAACACGGCCGGGCCCCCCGTCTCGCGTCTTTTCACCGGCGTCAGCGCGTGGTGGACGCCCGCGGTGCGCGCCGCTGCGCGAGTGCATCGCGCCGGGCCTGAGCCCGATCCTGGCCGGCGGCAGCTGTGGCGGCGCCAGCATCCTCACCCTGCGCCACTGATTCGAGATACTTCGCCAGCGACGCAATCGTCGGATGTTCAAACATCTGTACGAGGGTCAGGGGCACGCCGAGCGCCGCACGGAGCTTGCTGTTCGCCTGCATCATCAGCAGCGAGTTTGCGCCGAGGTCGAAGAAGTTGTCGCTGGTGCCAAGTTGCGCATGGCCCAACAGCTCCTGCCAGACGGTGGAGATCTTCCGTTCGAGCTCGTTGCTCGGCGGCGCAAACGCGACGCGCGAGACTGACGCCTTGCTCGCGAGCACCGGTGCCGGCAACGCCTTGCGATCGATTTTCCCGTTCGGCGTCAACGGCATGGCATCGAGCACGACAATCTCGTCAGGCACCATGTAGTCGGGCAGCGCGCCGGCGAGGCGGACGGTGAGCTGGCCGGCCAGTTCAGAGGCTTTGCTCTGTGCGCGCGGCTCGCGTATCACCTCGCGATCCGACTCGGGCGTCACCGGGATTACCCGGGTAACCACCGGGCGCTGGTGCCAGCCATCGCCGCGTGGCGCGAAGACGGCGTCGAAGCACTCGGGCGAGCCCGCGGTCGGCTTGAGCTTCACCTCGAACCGGGCATCAAGTGCGTAGACCTCGGCGGGGTCGAGCCCCGATTCCGCGGCGAGCGTGGCCTGAATCTCACCAAATGTCTTACTTCCGGCGCCCGACGCCTTGTCCAGCAACTCGGCGACGCGGACCTCGCGAATGACACGAGCGTTCTTCAATCCGGTCAAGCGGATACCAGATGGCGACGCCGTGACCACATCGCGTACCGCGGCCAGCGTCGTCAGGCCGGAGGCGTCGATCACCCGCAGGCTGAGCGGCGTGGGTCGCACGCCATGGTGTGCCGGCGACGCCTTGCGCAGCACCACATCGTACCGGAAGCTCGACATCTCGTTGGTGGCCTTCGTGTGCTTCAACTCCACGCTGATCCCATCCACTGTGGGCTCACTCGAGGCGAAGTCCTCGAAGAACTGTGGATCGATCACCAGCTCGCTCTCGCGGGCCAGTCGCTTGT
>JANPFJ010000508.1:0-2055 GCA_031423355.1 Gemmatimonadaceae bacterium
CGTGTACGGCGATTCCGTGCTGCGCAGCTTGATGTTGATGCGCTTGCCCTTAGCGGCCATGATGCTCCTCGCGGGGTACTTGTAGCCCACAAAGCTATAACGGCCCAGTTCGGGATGGGAGGGGTGACTCCGAGCAAATTCTCACCGGGCAATGCACCGACTCGCCCGCCGGGGGGGTCGGCGAGGCAGCGCCGTCACGCTACACTGTCCCGACATGACGCCCAGCAGCTCCGACCCACTCTCCGCCGCACCGCCGTCCCTCGGTGATTTCGAGCCCGCTGTCCTCGAGGCGGGCGTCGACCAGATACTCAGCCTCTTCCGCCGACTGCACCACGAGGGTGCCCTCCCACCGGTGCTGAGCACCGTCGCGCCCGGGACGATCACCGCACAGCTCGCCCTCCACGCCCCCGCATCTCCGGAACCGCTGCGCACGATTCTGGACGATATCGAATCGATCATCGTCCCCGGCATCACGCACTGGCACCATCCGAACTTCTTCGCCTACTTCGCCAATTCATCCAGCGTCCCGTCCCTGCTGGGTGAGTTCGTGACGTCCGGGTTGAACGCCAACGCGATGCTCTGGGTCACGAGCCCCGCCGCGACGGAACTCGAGCAGCGTGTGATGGAGTGGCTCTGGACCGCGATGGGATTGCCCGCCGCGCACGAGTGGTTCGGCATCATCACCGACACCGCCTCGATGTCGACGCTGCTCGGCCTCGCCGCTGCACGCGAAGCGACCGGCCACGACATCCGTCGCAAAGGCATGGCCGGACGCAGTGATGTTCCCGTCCTCCGCGTGTATTGCAGCGAACACACGCATTCCTCGGTGGACAAGGCGTGCATCACCCTTGGCATTGGTACCGATAACGTCGTCAAGATTCCCGTCGACGACGCTTTCTCGATGCGTGTGGATGCGCTCGAGGCGGCGATGGCGGCCGATCGCGCGGCCGGCATGCGGCCACTCGCAGTCGTCGCCACGGTTGGCACCACCAGTACATCGAGTATCGATCCGGTGCCGGCCATTGCCGACCTTTGCGCCCGCGACGCGGTCTGGCTGCACGTGGACGCGGCCTACGCCGGGGTGATGGGTATCGCGCCGGAATTCCGATGGGCCCTCGACGGAGTCAACCGGGCCGACAGTGTGGTGACCAATCCCCACAAGTGGCTCTTCACCACGATGGACTGCAGCGCGTTCTGGACCAGGCATCAGGACGTGCTGCGCCGCGCGTTTTCGCTGGTGGCCGAGTATCTCGTCACGGCGCGCGACTCGCAGGTGGTGAACTACATGGACTATGGTGTGCAGCTTGGCCGACGGTTTCGTGCGCTCAAGCTGTGGATGGTGATGCGGGCCTTCGGCACCGACGGCCTTGCCGCTCGGCTGCGCGAACACTGCCAGCTGGCGCGTGATTTCGCCGCCCGTGTCGACGCCGATCCGTCGTGGACGCTCAGTGCGCCGGTGCCGTTCTCACTGGTCTGCTTCCGCTACGCGCCAGGCGGCATGAGCGATGCTGACGCGGATGCGCGCAACGCGGAGATACTCACCGCGGTGAACGCGGCGGGGCACGTGTATCTCTCGCATACGCGCCTGCATGGTCGCTACGTGCTGCGGCTGGCGATCGGGAATATTCTCACGATGCGCGAGCATGTCGATCTGGCGTGGAACGAATTGCAGCGCGTGGCTTTGGTGCGCTGATTCGGAATCTGGTGATGGACGGAGATCGCGACACCGTTCACGCGGGGATCGCGGAGGGCGCGGAGCAGTGCAACCGCAAAGGCTGCGGGAACGGCGTCTCGCGGGATACTTCCACGAACTGAAGCGGAAGTGATCGTTGGTGGAAGTTTGTCGACACTGTTCACGCGGGGATCGCGGGGGACGCGGAGTAGTGCAACCGCAAAGGGTATGGGAACCACGGCAAGCGAGGGGAGGTCACAAAGCCGTATTTCATTCCGCCGCGGCCCCCGCGATCCCCGCGCGAACAGTGTTGACGATCTCACACTGCGAGCATTCCCCCGATATGTGAACCCTTCTCCGTCGCCAACGAGCCGGCCGAGTGA
>JANPFJ010000509.1:0-9255 GCA_031423355.1 Gemmatimonadaceae bacterium
GCGTCGGGCCTTGAGTCCGAGTATGGCGCTGCGGCTGTCGAAGCTGTTTGGGAACACGGCCGAGTTCTGGCTGAACTTGCAGCGCAGCGTGGATCTCTGGACCGCGGAGCGCGACTTGAAGGCCGAAGGGGCGCGCATCAAACCGCTGCGGGTCGCATAACATCATGATGAGACTGCGCAGCACCGCAGCGTTCTGCGCGCGGACGCATCATCGGTGCCGGGTACTGCGCAGTCTATCTTGGTGTTAGGTGACCACCCGCATCACCTCACAAAGCGACCGACGAGCGCGAAGCGGCGTCGCACTAGCTCTCTGCACGACATCTGGCATAGTACTTCGCAGTTGTCGCCCAGTGGGCGCTTGATCTTCTCAGTGCGATGGTGGACTTTCCCCCACGCGATCCCTGGTGTCTTCTTCGCTTAAGTCACAATGCCTTCACACTTCCGCTGGAGCCTCAATGCCTAAGCGTGTCTTCTTGTCCTTCGTTGAAGAGGACCTCGGTCTCGTGAATCTTTTTCGAGGTCAAGCAAAGAACAAGAACATCAGTCTCGAGTTCTCGGACTACTCCGTGAAGGAGCCGTACGACAGCACTAATGCGGCCTATATCCGGAGCAAGATTCGTGAGCGTATTGCAGCAGCGTCGGTCACTATATGCTTGATCGGTGAGGACACCTACAAGAGCAGATGGGTGAATTGGGAGATCGTCGCTAGTCACGAGGAGAAGAATTCGATATTCGGCGTGCGGCTCCACAGCAGCGCATCAGAGGATACTCCGCCCAAATCGCTAACGGATCTCAAGCGCCCCGTGTACAACTGGGACATCGACGCCATCGTCAACGCGATCGGGTGAATAGATGGCGGTGAGTCTAGGCGAGAACGACTTTCCAGCGCTCAACGGAGTCGCTGATCGTAGTTCCTTGGAGGCGCAACAGTGGTTCCTTCGGGCAACTAGGTTTCGCCTTTTGGCCCTCCTCGGCGCCGCGTTTTTCGGTCTGTTCGAATGGACCTTTCCACAAACGCCTGCGGATTGGGCCGGAGTTCTCTCGGCGACGTGCTTCGTCACGACGCTCGTCGTGGAGATCTACATGCTTCGAGGAAAGCCCGAGCGAGCGTGGTACGAAGGGCGAGCTGCGGCCGAATCGGTTAGAACGTTGACTTGGCGATATATGATGCGAGCCGATCCGTTCAGCATCGACGAATCGGTCCGTGAAGTCGATGACAGGTTCCTTGGAAGACTAAAGGACGTGCTTGGAGTGCTGAAGGACATTGATCTCGTAACAGGGAATGCGCTTGGAGAGCAGATCACTCCTGTCATGAGGGAAATTCGCGCCTCTTCCCTCGAGAGGAGGATGTCGATCTACGATTTGAGTAGAGTGTGCGATCAGCAGGAATGGTACTCGCGTAAGGCAAAATGGAATCGCGATCGCGCCGCGGCGTGGACGATGGCTATGCTTTGCTTCGAGGTTGCCGGAGTCGTCGCTGCAATTCTGAAGGCCACCGGCGCGATTCGCGGTGACCTACTCGGCTTCGTCGGCGCAATCGTGGCCGCGATGACGGCGTGGCTTCAGACGAAGCAGCATCGGACACTCGCAGCTGCATACAGCGTTACCGCTGTCGAGCTATCTTCGGTCCGCTCTCGCATTGCTCACCAGCGAACGAACGCAGACTGGGCGAAGTTCGTCAGCGACGCGGAAGAGGCGTTCTCCCGCGAGCATACGCTTTGGAAGGCGTCCCGGGGCGTGCAACCTACTGGAACGGAAAGCTAGCTGTCTCCAATCGTTCTGCTACTCGCTCGAATCGACCACCACGTCTGGATGATGAGCTCTGTGTCCCGTGCCACCTAACAAGGACATGAGGCAGACAGAGTGCCAGACGTGTTGGTGCGTGCTAGAATCACCGGGCGGGCACTCTGCAGCCTATGCCTGGTGTTAGGGCACAGCGACCGCCGTCAGTGAGCTGCAACCATGGCGACGCAAGCCGTCTAGTTTGCCGATGGCTATCGAGCTATCTTGAGTTTTAGCGCCAGTACGCGTGCGGAAGTCCACATGCGATGGTTCGGATGGGGCGGTGCGTCACAACGACGCTGCGAAGCTGGGCAACAAGCACGGTCGGCACGATCGCGATCGGTACGGTGGTTGGTTGGATTGTTGTGCACTTGTTGAACGCATTACACTGGTACGAGGAGGTAACCATGAAGATTCTTATTCACTTCGTGGCGCATCAGCTGATTCATTCGGACGGGCAGGCATCATCGCAGGTCGAAGGCTCCCTCGCAGCGGGAGCTTTTCGATTTTTGGGCCGAGATTCTAATGGCGATTTCGTGAGTCAGCTGTCGTGTCTCCGGCAGGTGTGACGCGGCCCCGAGCGTCGTCTGAGCGATTGCGAGAAGCGAAGTGTGTGTCACGGGCGCCCGTTTTGCGCCCGCTGGGCGAGATGGAGCGGTATTTGGTGACGCGTGATTGTTGGAGGCATGCCTCAGTGCGCGAGCGCGTTGAGGTGCGTGGTGCCGACGCTGAGCCCTAACAAGGACATGAGACTGCGCAGTACCGCCACCGGCGGTGTGCGATAGAATCCGAGGTGCGCGGTACTGCGCAGTCTATGCCTGGTGTTAGGCCGAAGGCGTAGATATCTGAATTTTCCCAGAGGAGTAACGATGGAGCAGAGAGGCTCTCAGCGAACGCTTCCCCCGCGGGTGTATGAGCTGTCACCTGGGGAACGCGCGCGCTTCTTCGCTGGATACCGAGCGAATGTCGCTGCCCAGCTCATGTCACGGTGGAGGACACGTTGGCACGTTACCTATCCGTTCTCACCGTGGTCACCCCTCGATGATTGGTCCCGCGCTCCGGAACCGTACTACGTCGAAGTGCTGGAACACCATTGGCACGAGCACCTCAAGTACCGTCGCGAGCGAGGGGCGTGGCTCGTTCGTCGCTACCTGCTTCTCCTCGCCATCGTAGTTGTGGGTGCTGTGGCTTACGGATGGGCTGCGGACTCGTCGCTACTCAGAGTTGCGGCGACAGAGGCACGAGTACTGTTCGTCATCGCCGGTTTCTTGATGAGCGCAGCCATTCTCATCGCCGGGATGTGGGCGTTAGGGCGAGGCATAGGCATGCGTGAGCGAGAATACTTCCAGTACTGGCTGAAAGACTTCCTTATGGGAGTCCGCGCTCCGCATGGATGAGCCCCCGCTTCCTTCTGAGCCTCGCAGGACGCGCCTTTGGAGTGCGGCCGAGACTGCAGGTGGCGCTGCTGCTTGGGGCGCCATCGGGAGCGTTATCGGAGGCCTAGCCGCGCTGGCTATCCCCGATGCACTTGTCTCGGACGCTACCGTTTCGGGGATGGTTGGTTCCGTATTCAGCTCCCTACACGTCCTTGGAGTTCTACGAAAGCGTCGGCCTCGACCTCTCGAGCGCCTTGAGGCTGAACTTCTTAATGCCGACCATCTGTTCTCACGCGGCGTGATCGACTTCGATGAGTACACGCGGCTTCGCCAAGCCATCTTGGAAAGATGGACCCGCAAGAGCTTGCCGCCTCCAGCGGCCTAACAGTGGGTTGCAGCACACGAGGTGGCTATTGAGGGCGGCTTCGCCGCATTATGATATGCCTCGCTGCTGAACCCTGGCGTTAGGCGCACCTATCCATGTACCTATCGAGAGGACATTCGATGACGCGCATTCGTTTGACAAACGTCGGCCGAGGTTAGACAGTGGACCCATTCGCGTACCCGTGTAGCCCGTGGACAGAGATTGGCTCCGTGGAGCCGCCTCAGTACTCTAGCGTCCTAAGATGGATGAAGAGTTTGAGTGGGCGCGCGGTTTCTCTCGACTTCTGGGCCCGCGGCAACTATGCTCGCCGACTGATCGCGAACAAGAAAGCAGGAGTAACGCCGGTCATCGTGCCGGTGGCGAATGTGTCCGAGCTTCGATGGGCGCATCGCAGACTCGCCATCCTTGGGTATCCTGTCGAGTTTCTCTGGCAGGGGAAGCTGTCCGCTCCACAAAAGGTGCTGCACCTCCATCCAGGCGGGGACGGAGATCTCTGGGACGCGGGTTGGGGATACGTGGCGGCGCTAGGAACGCGAGTCAAGTTGCGACGAGACAAGTGGTACCCAGTCCTCGGATATGCTCGTCTACTGCCAGAAGCCGTGGCATCCTGGCTCGTCGATGAAGCCGGCGACTCTTTCATAGCGGGAGACGTATTTGTCACGCCGGCCGAATTGGTTGGCGTTCTGGATGATCAGCCCGATCTGGCAGAAACGTTCGCGGCGCTGACGGGAGGAGCTCGTGTTCGCTCGGGAAGCGCTTCCGAAGCGTTGCTAAATATCGAATTGCCGGTCCTTGATAGGCTGAGTCCGAAAGCATTTTCACGGCTATTGTTGGAGCAGAGCGTTGAGCTTTCTCGCGTTCGCTATGCCTTCCGGAAGCTAGTGGAATCCGACCAACCGAAAGACCTTTCATCGATTGTCGCTGAGTTAAACTTTGAGACGTCGGAGCTCGCGCTCGCTGACAGGTACCAAGGATTTCGCGCGCGCGTGACGAGAATGGGCGGAGTAGTCAGTACGGCCGCAGCGTTTGCCGGCGCCGCGGTTGGCGCCGCATCTGGAAGCCTGACAAGTGCAGTTGCAGTAGCGTCACTCAGCGCCGCAGCTGCCGGTCTTTGTGAGTGTGTCCGAACAGCTTCTGAACACAAGCTTGACATGCGACGCAATCCGTTGTTCCTCCTTTGGCAACTAGGCTCGGAAGCAGGAGGACAGATCCGAGAAAGCAGCCCGAAGACGTACAAGTATCAGTCGCGGAGTGCAGCGCCAATCACCCAAGGGGAGGACGGCTATTTTCATTGGCTGGCGCCGCCCTCGGTGGGAGTAGGCTTCTTGGCGGTAAAGGATCGCTGAAACAAACTCCCAGAAATTACGCCTGCATTCGAGTACCTCACTGAATGAACCGGAATGCAACAAGTTTGACGCCGTCGGCCGAAAGTCTCAGCTTCCGTTGCTAGACCAGTGTTCCACCCTGGAAATGCCCCCGCGTGGGCCATCAGGCACGCGGTCACTGGCACAATTCGCGCCGAGCGAATCCAAGAAGCTTCTGAGTGCTGGTGCAGTGTAATTGTTCGCGGCGGCGGGCAAAGCCAAATCGACGCGCTTCGAATGATGATGTTGTATGCAGGTGAGCAGAGACGGTGCCGGTGCTTGGCGGACGAATTGGGGCGGTGGTGCGCTGTTCACGGATTGGCAGCGAGGCAAACTCTGCGCTCGGGCGCCAAACATCTGGATGTGGCAGCCGCATTACCGCCAGCAGGCGTGCGTGATAGAATCTTTGATGTGCGGTACTGCGCAGCCAAGGGTGGTGTTCGGCGGAGCAAGCATCTTCAACTCGAGGTCTATAGGTAGCAGAATGGAGCGACTTCACATTGCAGCAATGTTGCGAGCGCTGTACGACGCCACAGAGAGAGAGACGGCCGAGCGTCCCGATGTAGCCCTGCGCGCTGACTACGACTACACCTCTCGCCCACCGGAAAGACGCCCCGAAGCGGGATTCTCGGTTTGGATTCCCCCGCTCGGCGATGGTGCGTATGCCGGAGTACACATCATGCCCGCTGAGAATGGCGTGACCACGCACGGTGAGTACGGGTTTAGGTGGAGCGGCGGGCACCGTCACACGTTCAGCTGGCCGTCAGTTGAGGTGTCGGATTCGGATTTCGTCATTAACAGTCAGCGATTTGGATCCGCAGAACGGGCAGCTCAACGTCTGATCAGTATTCTGCGTGAGCACCTTATTACTGCGCGCTCGGTCTGAGCCATGTTGTAGAGCGTCTTGATGTCCATGCGCTGACGCCCAACAAATCGCTAAAGCTGACGAGGGCGCGCAACGCTCCGATGCGGCGCGGCTCCGGTTATGCGCCTTCGCAGTTCAACGCATGCGTTGCGCGGACCGCGGGTAAAGCCCGGCCAGAAGCTATTCACCATGATTGGGCCAAGCATGTCGCAAAGTCGCACAGAACTACTCTTCGCGGTCGAAGACCTGCGCACGCAGTTCGAATTGCGCCGCATGCATGTCGTCTCCGCGATAGGCGCATACAGTGGGAATCAGCTGCTCAACACCAGCACTGACGGTCTCTGCGAGTACTTCTTCGAGAAGTACAAGGTCGAACCCCCGCGTATCATCGAGGCTAGGATCGTAGCCGATCAGGTGGAAACCCGAATCGATGTCACAAGCGATCCGAACTATGACCCTTGGCCTGGCGAGAAGCTGGAAGTCGCCGGTGCTGAGTTCACTCTGACTGTGCCAATTCAGGGCGAAATGTCGTTGGCTCGATATCGGGCGTCTTCACGAACGAGCTCCCCGCCTCGCGCGCTAGAAGGGGTGAACGAGTTCGTGCTCGTGCTGAGAACCACAAATTCGGATGAGTTCTTCGTCAAGCAGAACCTCGACGCGCAGCTCGCCGACCTTCGCCGCCATTTGGAGTGGACAGAGAGCGACTCGCTCGCCTTCAATGCCTCGCTGCCCGCAATGATTCGCGCCGAGGTTGAGGCGAGGAAAGCGCGGCTGCTGAGAAGTTCGAACATCGCCGCAAACCTCGGTTACGCGTTGAAGGTGAGGCCGAATGCACCAACGACCTATGCGCTGCCTGATCTCCGACGGAAGGTGCTCACGCCTCCTCTCGCAAGTGTGGCGCCATACGTTGCGGAGCCCGCGCTTGATGAGGAGACGTACGCGGATATCCTCACTGTACTATCGAACATGGTTCGGGTTATGGAGCAGAGCCCGGAGGCCTTCGGCTCTATGCGCGAGCAAGATCTTCGGAGTCATTTTTTGGTCCAGCTGAACGGACAGTTCGAGGGGCGCGCTAGCGCAGAGACTTTCAGAGGAAATGGCAAGACGGACATTCTGTTGGTTGAACAGAACAAGAGTGTGTTCATCGCTGAGTGCAAGTTCTGGACGGGGGTGAAGTCGATGAAGGACGCTCTTGACCAGATTCTGGACTACGTGACGTGGCGCGACTCGAAGGCTGCCTTGCTCGTGTTCAACCGGAACGAGAACTTCTCTGAAGTCCTTGCAAAGGTTCCGGCGGGGATCTCATCCCACGACGCGAATCGCGGCGTGGTCGTGAGCGTCGGAGACAACGTCTTCAGATCACGCTTGGCCCAGCGCGATGACCCTGCGCGTGAGATCGTAGTCACGACAATGGTGTTCAACGTGCCGGTCACGCGCGCTACCTCCTCGCGACTGAAGAGGCGGTCTCCATATTCGCCGACGGACACCGAGGTGGCAGAAATTCCTTGACTGCCGTTCTCTAGTTTGGCCTTGCCGATCACGACTTTCGCCTGCCGTCGCCGGCGCACGAGTTTGATCTGCAGTCGAGGTGTGGCGAACGGAGAAACCGCCTAACATCATGATGAGACAGCGCAGTACCGCAGCGTGTGAAGCGCGCTTGTGGCCTCGGTGCCAGGTACTGCGCAGTCTATCTTGGTGTTAGGCTCCTCGAATCTGCATGACTATTCTTGTCTACGTTCTTATCGCATTCGCTGCGGGCGGCGCGGTGGGTCGCGGGGGCGGATCGCGTGTCACGGGCATTCAGAACCGTGGCGAACGAGCCGTCTCTACTGCGATCCGAGAGAACTTTGCTTCCTCGGATTTTCATTTGCTCAACCACGTTACGCTGCAGCCTCGCTGATGGAACGACGCAAGTTGACCACATACTCGTTTCTCGCTTCGGCGTCTTTGTCATCGAAACAAAAGACTACTGGTTCGCCGGCTGGTCGCGGACCCGAAGTCGGGCGCGATCGTGCGTGCCACGAGCAACCTGACCGACGCCTCCGGCGAGGATGTGACGATCACGGCGAAAACGTTTGTACTCGCGGCGGGATTCACCTGGTCGCCACACCTGTTGCTGCTTTCGCGTGATGCCGCGCATCCCGATGGCCTCGCCAATCGCAGCGGGTTGGTCGGCAAGTATCTGGCGGGGCATCGCAACGTGAATGCCTACCTCACGCTGCCGATGGAGCTCTATCCCGGCATCAACGCGCAGCATTCGCTGGTGTCGAAGCAGTTCATGCGCGTGCCGAAAAGCGGCCGGTATCTCCGGCACGATCTGCGGCTGTGGGAGTCGAGCGTGGGACGCGAGCCGCGCCTTCGCGACGAGAAGGGCGGACTGCAGTTCGGGGACGCGCTGCTCAGCGACTGGCGCGCGCGTGCCAAGGGTGCCACGGCTCGTGTCCGTGCGTACTACGACGTGATCCCTGATCGTGAGAGCAAGCTGACGCTCGACGCCGCGAAGGCCAATCGATTCGGTGATCCGATGCCGACGCTCACGTTTCGGGATGCGCCAGAGAGTGGTGCGATCAAAGCATGGCAGGAAGAACAGATCGCTGCACTCTTCCGCCGAATGGCGAAGGCCGGCAACGGGACGCTGTTGAAGATGCAGAACAGCGTCAACGACCTCGGTCAGGAACATCCGGCGGGCGGCTGTCGCATGGGCGACGACCCGGCGCAGAGTGTGGTCGACAAATGGGGCCGCTCGCACGATCACGAAAACCTGTGGATCGCGGGCGCACCAGCGCAGCCGAGTGCGGGGTGCTGCAACGGCACGCTGACATTCGTCGCCGTCGGTCTGCGCACCGCGTCCGCGATCGCGCGCACGTGACCGGGCACTTGGGGACGCGTGCTGTGGCGACCGGCGTCGCACAGCACGCGTCCAGCAGCATCAGAACCGGATTCCGTACGACAGCTGCGTGTAGAACGGGATCAGCGGCTTCGTCCTGAAATCCTGGCTGACCGCCTGCCCAACCTTGAAGGTGAAGTCCGTGCGCCCGAGGGTCACGCCAGTCTGCACACCGGTGAGCAGATTGCCGCCGGTCGGGATGTACCACCCTGTCACCAGACCTGGATTGAGATCGGTGGCAGCCTTCACGTGCTTCACATGCGTGATGATCGCCTTGTCGAAGGTCACTTCACCGGCGACGAACCAGCGACGCGTGTAGTAGCCGGCGATGCCGGCGAACTCACTGCCGAAGTTCTGCAGCACCGCCTGCGAGTTCTCGAACCGCCGGAAGACGCCGTTCGCCTTCACCGTGGCGGAGAATCCGCCAATGTGCATCACTTCCATCTGCAGGCCGGTGCGCACCTTGAAATCGTCGGTCAGCTTGTCGCCGGCGGGAAAACTGTAGTCGGCACCGAGCACGATCGGCAGACGCGTGCTCACCCGACGGCCGTACGCCACACCGAACGCCACCCCGTAGTCGAGGCCAGCGTTGACGC
>JANPFJ010000510.1:0-18063 GCA_031423355.1 Gemmatimonadaceae bacterium
GGGCTGACGACCGAACGGCGGTTCGCATATGAAGAATCGATCCGCAATCCGCTGCTGATGCGCTATCCGGCGAAGATCCCCGCCGGTGCGCGCCCCAAGGGCCTGGCACTCACGGTGGACCTGGCGCCAACACTGCTGCAATTCGCGGGTGTTCCAATCGGCTCGCAGATACAGGGGCGCTCGCTGGTACCGCTGTTTGCCGGGGTGCCGGCGAGCTGGCGGAAGTCGGTGCTGGTGGAGTTCTACACCAACGAACAGCCCTTCCCGCATCTGCTGGACATGGACTACCGTGCCGTCCGAACCGATCGGTACAAGTACATCCACTGGGTGAAGTTCCCCGAGCAGGATGAGTTGTATGATCTGCAGCGTGATTCGCTCGAGCGGCGAAATGTCGCCGCTGATCCGGCGATGGCCGCGGTGCGCTCACGCATGCGCACCGAGTTGGCGCGTCTGGCGGTGGAAGCGATCGGGCTCAAGGCGCGGTGAGTGGCGCAGCTGGCCCGTCACTGACCTTCGCAGTCGGAACGACAGTAGTACAATTCCAGCCGTCGTAACACCATTGAGTGCGCCCCTTCGCCCGACCATGACATGCTCCGTGCAACACTCATCACTGCGGCATCGCTGACGCTCATGGCGACCAGCACACTCTCCGCCCAACGCTCCACCACCATGGCCGGCCGTTCCACCGTATACGCACCGAGCGTGATGGTGGCGACCAGCCAGCCGCTCGCCTCCGCTGCCGGCCTCGAAGTCATGCGACTCGGCGGGAATGCGATCGATGCCGCTGTCGCGGCGGCGGCGGTCCTCAGTGTGACCGAGCCGCACATGACGGGGATCGGCGGCGACATGTTCGCCATCGTCTGGCTGGCGAAGGAACAGAAGCTTGTCGCACTGAACGCGAGCGGTCGCGCCGGCTCATTGATGACGCGCGACGCCCTTGCCTCACGAGGCTTTCGCTCCGGATCGGAACAGGGGGTGATGTCCGTCACCGTTCCGGGCGCCCTGGCCGGCTGGGAGCTGCTCGTGCGCACCTATGGCAAGCACACGCTCGCGCGCGCACTGCAGCCAGCGATCGGCTACGCGCGAGATGGTTTCCCGGTGACGCCGATCATCGCGTCACAGTGGGCGGATGAAACAGCGCTGCTGAACAAGGATCCAGCCGCCGCTGCGACGTTCCTTCCCGGTGGACGCGCACCGAAAGCGGGTGAATGGTTCCAGAATCCCGACTACGCTCGTACCCTGCAGACGATCGCCACCGACGGCATCGGCACGTTCTACGGCGGCGCAATCGGTCAGCGCATCGTGGCACGACTGGCGGCGCTGAACGGTTTCGTCACCATCGATGACATGCGCGGGAACGCTCCCAACTGGGTCACGCCGATCTCGGTGCCGTTTCAGGGCACGCGGGTGTGGGAGTTGCCACCGAACAATCAGGGTGTGGCGGCGCTCGAAATGCTCCGCATCCTCGAACCGTATGACCTGAAGGCAATGGGCCACAACTCGGCGGCCTATCTGCATCACCTGATCGAGGCGAAGAAACTTGCCTACGCCGATCTCGAACGGTTCGTGGGTGACGCCGACCACCTTGCCATGCCGGCCGAGCGAATGCTGTCGGATGAGTTCATCGCCGAACGTCGCAGTCATCTCGATGCCAACAAGGCCCAGGCACGCGTCGACCCGGGGCCGCTGCGCACGGCCAGCGAAACCATCTACCTCACGACGGCCGATGCGGAGGGCAACATGGTGTCGCTGATCAACTCGAACTTCGATGCGTTCGGTTCGGGCATCGTGGTGCCAGGCACCGGCTTCGCACTCCACAATCGTGGCGCGAGTTTTTCACTGACACCGGGGCTGCCGAATACTGCGGCCCCGGGCAAGCGGCCGTTTCACACGCTCATCCCGGCGTTCGTCACGCGCAGCGTCGGCGGTCGGGAGCAACCGTACATGAGTTTCGGACTGATGGGCGGAGGGATGCAGGCGCAGGGGCATGTGCAGTTCCTCCTCAATCATCTGGTGTTCGGGATGGATGTGCAGCCGGCAATCGACGCGGCGCGATTCCGGCATCTCGACGGACAGCGGGTCGCGATCGAAGCGCCGGTCGGCGACCCGGTGCGCTCGGCACTCAGCGCGATGGGACATGTGCTGGTGAATGAGCGGCCGGTGTCGTTCGGTGGTGCGCAGGCGATCGTCCGGCTGGCGAAGGGATACGGCGCGGGGAGTGATCCGAGAAAGGATGGCATGGCGGTGGGATACTGAGCCGCAGCCGTTCTGCCGCACCGCACTCGCGCCGCCTTGACATCTGATGTTTGACGCCATAGCATCTGATGCATGCGCACCACACTCGACATCGACGAAGACGTGCTCCAGGCCGCAAAGGAGCGAGGTCGCCGCGAACACAAGACGGCGGGTCAAGTTGTGTCGGAACTCCTGCGACAGGCGCTGACCGCAGCCCCGCCCCCGCCCGTGGTGCGCGAGAGCCCGGCGGTTTATGGCGTACGCCCGTTCGCGCATCGCGGCGCGATCGTTACGAATGACCTGATCGATCAACTCCGCGGCGACGACGCGTACTGATGCGTGCGTTGCTCGACGTCAACGTGCTGATAGCGCTGCTCGACGCCGATCACAGCTCGCACCACGCTGCGATCAGCTGGTTCCGAACGCACGCCGGCAACGGCTGGGCATCCTGCCCCATCACGCAGAATGGCTGCCTGCGGATCATGTCGCATCCCGGCTATCCGAACGCACATCCTGTCCATGCCATCGCCGACCGCCTGCGCGAGGCGACGGCGCAGCAGGTGCATCAATTCTGGCCTGACGACGTCAGCCTGCTCGATGGTCACGTGATCGACACAACCCGGATTCACGGCCCGCGTCAGCTGTCCGACGTGTTTCTGCTCGCGCTCGCCGTGCGACATGACGGCTTTCTCCTGACGTTCGATCACTCGATCGGCATCGATGCCGTCAAAGGCGCAGCGAAGCGCCATCTCGTGGTGCTATAGGGAGAGGCTGTGCGAGGCTGTGGGTAGGGGGCTCGCATGCCGCAGACACACGTCGGCTGAACGGAACTGACGAGCTCGGCGCGAACACGCGTGACCGACGGCCACTGTGCCGCTGAGCCCATAGCGCAGCGCATTGCGCGTGCCCATCCTTTCTTCGATCGGTTCGCCACGTAACGCCTGCGCAGTCCAACCCGCGCTCCGAAGCGCGATTGCTCCGTTCCGATGAGCCACAACACCGCCGCCGCGACGCCACCGACCTCGATCCCCGCCATCGTCGGCCCCGACTCGAACGCATCAGCTGCGCTCGAGAAGCACAAATACCCTGGGTTCCACGTCACCTGCAGCGGCAACTATCTCGTCGCACACTACGTCGAGACCCGGGTCACGGAAGGCGGCGTCTTCTATCCGATCACGCCGTCGACGGAAGGTGGCGAGATCTACCAGGCGTCGTTCGCGTCGGGCGAGCTCAATGTCTGGGGCCAGCAGAAAGTGGCGGCCGAGACGGAAGGGGAACATGCGGCTCAGGGTGGCGCGACCGCCTACGCAGTCTCTGGGCGACGCACGGTCAACTTCACGTCAGGTCAGGGCATCGTCTACGCGATGGAGCAGTACTACCACGCGCCCGGCAAGCTTTCGACGATGGTGCTGCAGGTCGGGGCCCGGGCACTGACCAAGCACGCCCTCAACGTGCACTGCGGTCACGACGACTTCTACGCGGCGCTCGATACCGGCTGGACGATGCTGATGGCGAAGGATGCACAGCAGGCGGCCGACCAGGCCATCATCCTGCGCAAGGTGGCCGAGCTGTCACTCAATCCCGGAATGAACATCCAGGATGGCATGCTCACGACGCACAGTGAGCGCATGTATCTCGCCCCCGAAGCAGCGTTCCTGCGCGAATACCTTGGCGCGCCGGACGAGCAGATCGACTGCCCCACACCCGCTCAGCGCGAATTGTTCGGCCCGAAGCGCCGGCGCGTGCCGCAGATGATGGACCTGAAGAATCCGGTGCTGCTCGGTCCCGTGCAGAATCAGGAGCACCATATGAACGGGGTGGTGGCGCGGCGCAACAACTTCAACGAGCAGATTCTGCCATTCCTCGGAGCGGCGTATGAGGAATTCGCGTACCTCACAGGTCGCCACTACGGGTTCGTCAGCGAGTACCGCACGGGTGACGCTGACACCGTCTTCGTCTCGCTGGGCTGCGCCGCCGAGAACATCGAAGCGGCGTGCGACTACTTGCGCGAGCAGCGCAATGCGAAGGTCGGATCGATCCACATCAACGTCATCCGCCCGTTTCCGGAAGAAGCCGTCATCAACGCACTGCGCGGCAAGAGGAATGTCATCATCCTCGAGCGCACTGACGAGGGCATGGCGGGCGACAACCCGCTTGCCCGGGACATCCGCGTGGCCCTTGGCAAGGCCAACGAGGCGGCGAAGTTCGGTGGCGCGCATCCGGCACTGACGCCCGATGAAACGCCGCGCCTGTTCCGCGGCGCCTACGGCATAGGGTCGCGCGACTTCCGGCCGGAGCACACGATCGGCGCCTACGAGTTCGTCACCGCGGGCACACGCCGCACCGATGGTCGCGGGGCCGACGATGGCGAGACGTACTTCGTACTCGGCGTTGATCATCCATACGCCGTGATCAGCAAGGACGCGCCATCGCTGCTGCCGGAGGGCGCGATCGCGGTGCGCTTCCACTCGATCGGCGGCTGGGGGATGATCACCACCGGCAAGAACCTCGGCTCCATCATCGGCGACTTTGGGCAGTTCATTGCCGAGCAGGATCCGGTCTACGACGCCGACGGTATCCTGATCGACAAGCTGTTCGTGATGGCGAATCCCAAGTACGGATCGGAAAAGAAGGGCGCGCCGACGAACTACTACCTGACGGTGGCCCCGTCGCAGCTCAAGGTGAATTGCGAACTCAACCACGTGGACGTGGTGCTGTGCTGTGACCCGAAGGCGTTCACACACACCAATCCACTGGAAGGACTGAAGCGCGGCGGCTCGCTGGTCTGGGAGTCGAGCGAGGCGCCCGACGTCGCGTGGCAGCGCATTCCCGCGATCCACCGCCAGTTCGTGCAGGACAACAACATCCGGGTGTTCATCCTTCCCGGGTTCGACATCGCCCGGAAGGCGACCGACCAGACCGAGCTGCAGCTACGGATGCAGGGCAACGCCTTTCTTGGCGCGTTTTTCCGCGTCTCGCCCTTCCTGACGACATTCGGGATCACCGAGGAGCAGTTCCAGAGCGTGGTCCGCGCACAGTACGTCAAGAAGTTCGCGCGTTTTGGCGATGCGGTCGTCGAGTCGAACATGACCGTGATGAATGAAGGATTCACGCGTGTGACGGAGATCGCGATCGGCCGCGCCGACGACCCTGATCGCTCATCGATGCGAAACCCGCTGCTGGCGCCGATCGGCGATCACCATTTCCCGCCGACCGCGGGCTGCGGGTCGTGCGGTGGCGGCGGTATTCCGATGCCCGCCACACAACTCGCACGCGCACCGCTGCAGACGGTCGCGAAGTTCGACTCCGAGTTCCGCGCGGGGCTTTGCTACCATCAGCCCGCCAGCGCACTGGCGTCCGTCGGCATCATGGGATCGGGCACCGGCGCCACGCAATCCAAGTACGTCGCCCGCCGCGAGACACCGGTGTACATCGCCGAGAACTGCACGCAGTGCATGGAGTGCATCTCGGCCTGCCCTGACACGGCGTTGCCGAACACCGCACAGGAAGTCGGGACGGTGTTGCGCACGGCGGTGATCAACTATGTGGTCGATGCCACCGATCGCCGCCTGCTGTTCGAGGCGCTCGGCGGTGTCGAGGAGCGGGCCCGCGTCCGGATGAACGAGTCGGTGAAGACGAAGACCAACCTGCCGTTCAAGGACATCATCCGAGAGGAGGTGAGCGCACTGGCGAGGGTGTCCGAAGCGGGAATCTCCCAGTTCACCGGCATCATCGACAAGCTGCCGCTGTCGTACAGCAACGTGCCTGCGATCTTCCGCACGATCGAGACGAAGTCGCCTGGTTCCGGTGGGTTGTTTTCGATCTTTGTCTCCGATCTCTGCAAAGGGTGCGGCGAGTGCGTGCAGGTGTGCGGCGATCACGACGCGCTGCGCATGACGCGAGAGACGGAGGAGCTCAACGCCGACCTGACCACCGCACAGGTGTTCTCACGCCTGTTGCCCGATACGCCACAGAAGTACCTCGGCCTGCACAACGACGACGACATCACGACGTCGCGTGACGCCACGTTGCGCAACCATCTGATGGTCCGGCGCAACTACGAGGCGCTGGTCTCCGGCGATGGGGCCTGCGCCGGCTGTGGGGAGAAGAGCATTCTGCGATCGGTCGCGAGCGTGACCGAGGCCTACATGCGGCCGCTCTATCACAGGAAGGCCGACCGACTGACCGCCAAGGCCGCCCGACTCGATGCCGACGGCGCCGCCAGGCTGGCGGCGGTCAAGTCCCGCAGCGAGAGCGAGTACCAACTGCTCCGCAAGGCGTTTGCGCATGTCATCGTCGGTCTCGGTGGTGAGAACGATGCGGACACCGCGGTGCGTATTGCCGAGTATGAGGTGGTGCACGGTACCGTGACGGATGACCAGATCGTCGGCGGGTTGGCCGCCGTGCTGCGGCAGGACGCATTCAACCACAAGGAGCTGCAGTCGATCGACGGACGGCGAGCGAACGGGATGTCGGTGATGATGATGGGTGCGAGTACCGGCTGCAACACGGTGTACGGGTCGACGCCGCCGTCCAATCCGCATCCGTATCCGTGGATGAATTCGCTCTTCCAGGACGGTGCCACGATTTCTTGGCTGATGGCCGAGTCGGTGATCGTGGAGCATGCCCACCGCTCGGTGGCGCCGGAGCGCATCGCCGATGCTCTGCTCGACCGGACCAACGGCGTGATAACCGAGGCTGACTACTTCACGCTCACGCATCTCGATGATGCGTTGATGACCGAGCAGGAGATTCGTGAACTGCCGAAGGTCTGGGTGGTGGGCGGCGACGGCGCACTGGGCGACATCGGCTTCCAGAACGTGTCGAAGGTGATTCTGCAGAATCGCCCGAACGTGAAGATGATCATGCTCGATACGCAGGTGTACTCCAACACCGGCGGGCAGAACTCCGACTCGTCCACCATGCTCGGTGGCTACGACATGAACCAGTTCGGCGTGGCGTCGCAGGGCAAGCTGATCGAAAAGAAGAACGTGGCGGAGGCGTTCACCAGTGGGCACGGCTCACCGTTCGTGGCGCAGGTATCGATGGCGAACGCGGCGAAGCTGTACAAGGCACTGATCGATGGCCTGGAGTACCGCGGCACGGCGTTCTTCCAGAGTTACACCACCTGCCAGCCCGAGCATGGCGTTGGCGACAACATGAGCGCCGATCAGGCGAAGATGGTGCGCGACGCACGCGGCATGCCGGAGTTCGTGTTCAATCCGCGGCGCGGCGAAACCGCGCAGGAGGCCTTCGACCTGAAGGGCAATCCGAGCGTGGATCGCGACTGGTGGCACACGAAGTATGCGAGCACGGGTGAAGCGTACACCTTCGGCGTCGGCCACTGGGCGCTGACGGAAGGCCGCTTCCGCAAGCACCTCAAGGCCATTACCGCGGAAGCAGCGGCATCACTCGTTCCGCTTGACGACATGCTGTACTTCGTCACGCAGGATGACGTGATCCACCGGCGTGTCTTCGACGAAACGCATCGCAGCTACGTACCGAACTTCGGGTGTTACATCAAGGTCGAAACCGAGGGCACCTTCAAGTACTACTCGGTCACGCGCCAGATGGTGCTCTTCGCCGTGGAGCGCCGGAAGGCGTGGCGCATGCTGCAGAGCAAGGCTGGCGTGGTGAACAAGGACTACGTGGCGCAGCGATCGTTCCTTGCGAAGGTCGACAAGGGTAGCCTCACACTGGCGGTGGCGAAGGGGCAGGTGGCCGAGCTGATCGCAGCCGAACTGGCGGCGGTGAACTAGGGAAACTCTGAACAAGTGGACTGGGCTCGACGTCCGCGGCGTCAGGGGACACCACCCTGGCTGTCGTCGGCACCAGCGCTCGAACTGCCCTCCATCTCCGCCATGGCGAGCAACCGCTCGGCGCTGATCAATCCCAACCGGAAGCGCTCCGCCGTGCGCGGGATGAATGGCCGGTAGAGGCGACGGAGCAGCCCGCCGGGTAACCAGCGCCCCCGCTCCTCGCGCGCCACGCGGGCGCGTGGATGATCGAGGAAGGCAAGCAGTCCTTTGTTCACGTGCGGTGCAACGCTGCAGAACTCGATCGCGGTCAGATGCTTGAGGGACTTGTAGCCATAGTGGCCCGGCGCAACGAGCCGGAACGGCGCTCCATGGGCGATCGAGAGCGGTTCCCCGTCGAGCGTGTCGGCGATCAGCACATCATCGGCCATCAGGTCCTCGCGCAGCATTGACGTGCGATAGCCGTCCTGCGCGCGCATGATCACGCCCGGAAAGGTCGCCGCGAACCCAGGCAGGGGTGCAATTCGTTCCCGCACGAAGTCCGAGAACCTGACGCCGCTCCAGCGGAGGCCGAGGCGCGACCACGTGGTGACACAGTGAAAGTCCGCGAGTTGCGTTGTGCGGGGCAGCCCGGCGAGCGCGTCGTCAAGGACGTGCGTCTCGCGACCCGGCATCGTGATCGACAGCGCCCGGTGGTTCGGACGCGCCGGGTACCGTTCAGCGTATTGGGTCAGGCCGAAGCGGGGGAAATCGTCCCGTGCGATCTGTCCTGCAGGGAGTTTCTGCATTCCGGGTACACCCACGGCAAGGAATGGCTGAAGACAAGCGGAACCAAGACGCAGTCAGGCCACTCCGGCCACGCCAGCGGTGCTGCGAGGCTGCACGTGCTGGCTACGCTGTTTCCTTCTCATTCGGAATTGCCAGGATGTTTCTGGTCTGCTTCACCGCAACGGCGTCGCGCTCAATGCGAAGCTTCTCCCCGATGACGAAGTCGTCCAGCCAATACAGCGAATAGCGATGGGCCGCGATAACATCATACAACTCAGTCTTTTCCGCGGGCAATGACGGGCCAAAACACTCGACCACGAGATACGGACGATACGTGCTGATCAGGTCCGGGATCGACTTCAGAATTTCCTTGTCGTAGCCCTCGGTATCGATCTTGATGAACGTCAGTTTCGGCAACGCGTCGGCGTAGTGCGTGTTCAGCAGTCGCGTCAGCTGTCGGCCCGTGACGGTGAAGGTGTACCGGGTGTTGCGTCGCTTGTTGTGCGTGAAGCCGACGATACCGCCGTTTCCATAGGATGGATCACCGGAGCCGAAGGTGAACTCTCCATCCTCGGCGGTGGCGGCGACGTTCAGCGGAACGATCCGCGTCTTGTCGGTGTTGAGCGCCGCGTTTGCCGACAACACGCGAAAGACATGCGGGTTCGGCTCGAGGCCAAGGGTCAGCCCCTCGGCGCCGGCGGCGAGGGCCATCGGGACGGTGGTGTCGCCCTCGTTGGCCCCGATGTCGATGACGAAGTCGCCGCGCCGGATGTAGCGGCGAAAGAAGTCGACATGCTCCTGCTTCACCTCATTGCCGAACTCGCCAGGATGCAGCCACTGGGCGTACTGGACCACACCGTCGTCCTTGAGCGTGAAGGCCACTTGCCGGAATTCATACTCCGTGAAGACTTTCTTCCGTCCGAAGAGGCGGGCAATAAAGCTCAGCATAGTGTCGATGACGACAGGAACCGACGGCGCCGGCCAGGCGTCGAACGGCCGGAGCTCGTCATGTTCGTACCAGCGCCAGTATAGCCGCGTGGACCATGGTTGGCGATTGTCGGCTGTGCGATCAGGCAGGAACGCGTTCTGCAGACCTTCGCGGACCGGGCTACGCAACTCACCTGCGACCGGCATCCAACGAATGGCGCGCAATCCCGTGTGTTGTTCCCTCGAGTGCCGGAGACCGATCCATGTCGCGAACTTCATTCATGATGGGCCTCAGCGCCTGTGGCTGCATTGCCATCGCGTCCGACGACGTATCCCGCAGACTCGTCAAGGACGCCCCCGGCCCCGTCGGGCGCGTAGTCCCGACTGCAAACATGAGCCGACCGAGGATGGCACACACCGCCACGGCGCTCCCGAATGGTCGCATCCTCATTGCTGGAGGCTTCACGACGGAGGCAGATGCGGCGCAGAGTGCCGAGCTCTTCGATCCTCTCCGGGACCGCTTCCTCGCCCTCCCGCGGATGGGAACCGTGCGGCACAGTCACACGGCGACGCTGCTGCCAGACGGCAAAGTCCTGATCAGCGGTGGATTTGCGGCTGGATCGACCACCGTTGCATCCGCGGAGCTATTTGACCCGATCACCAATACTTTTTCGCCGACGGGAATGCTCGGCGAGCCGCGTGCCGGACACGTGGCAGTGCTCCTTGGCACTGGGAAGGTGCTGATCGCGGGCGGCGTCGGACCCGACTGGACGTTTCTTTCGAGCGCGGAGCTGTACGATCCAGCGACCGGCCGCTTCACACGGACCGGAGACATGACCGTGGCCCGTGAAAGTCACGTCGCCGTGCGACTCGTGGACGGGCGCGTGCTCATTGCCGGAGGGCATCGTGATCGGCGGGCTGCCATCACGATTTACCGATCCGCGGAGACGTACAACGCAGCCACTGGACGCTTCACCGCTGTCGGCGACATGCAAGTGCGTCGCCACAAACACGACGGTGTGCTGCTTCGTGATGGGCGCGTGCTGATGACCGGAGGCTCCGACGAGCGCGATGACGAGGGGGCCTATCGTTCAAGTGAGCTCTTCGATCCAAAGACTGGCACCTTCTCCCGTGGGCCGGCACTGCAGCGACCACGATACAAACATGCCGGCAGCTCGATCCTGCTGCGGAACGGGACGGTCCTGGTCGCGGGAGGGGCTGGGCATGCCGAGATGTATGACCCGGTAGCGGTCGCGTTCTCGGTAGTTGCCGGCGACGGTCAACTGGCCGGGCAGTTCTCTGCGGTGGCGCCAACGAGCAACGGCGGCGCGCTGATTGCCGGCGGCTACGGCAACGGTGGCGGGCCGCGGGCGCTGGCCTGGGTGTATCGGCCATAGTCACCTCGGTGTGTCCGGGGTTATCCTCATTCTTCTTTGTCCACCCGCCGGTTTTCGATCTGCGAGGCGCATACTATGCGACGCCGTGGCACGCTGCTTCTGATCGCCTCGATTGTGTTCGCGCGCGCGCTGCCGGCGCAGATTCTGAACGTCGGCGACCTCAACACCCGACAGATCCGCGAGCTGGACCGCAGCCGTACGGTGGTTGTACTGCAAGGCGGAATGCTCGAGGAGCATGGTCCGTATCTGCCGGCATTCACCGACGGAATCCTGAGCGCGCAGCTTACGACGCAACTCGCCGCAGGCATCGTGAAGCAGCGGCCGGGATGGACCGTTCTCGTGTTCCCACCGATCTCAGTCGGTGCCAGTGGCTCGAATGAACTCGGGCGACAATATGTCTTCCCCGGCACGTACGCAGTCCGTCCGTCGACACTGCGTGCGGCTTTCGTCGACCTGGCGAGCGAACTTGGCGAACAGGGCTTTCGCTGGATCATGGTCGTGCATGTGCATGGGTCACCACTGCACATCGGCGCTCTCGACGACGCAGGTGATTTCTTCCACGACACCTATGGTGGCACGATGGTCAATCTTTGGGGCTTGGCGCCGGTCATTGGTGGATGGGGTGGCGCGATGTCGGTCATGACGCCTGCCGAGAAGGCCGCCGACGGGGTGTCACTGCACGCGGGAATGGATGAACAGAGCCTGATGCTGCATCTGCGCCCCGACCTCGTGGCCCGTGACTACCGTGAGGCGCCCACGGTGGCTGGCGCCAGCTACGACGAGGCGTTCGCGGTGGCGCGCCGTCCGGGCTGGCCCGGCTACCTCGGTGCACCGCGACTGGGCACCGCAGCATTCGGCAAACGGATCTGGACGGCGTTCGCCGCTGCAACGGTCAAGACGGCCGTGGAGATTCTCGACGGGAAGGACCCGACTACCTATCCACGCTACGCCGTGTACCTACGGAAACTGCCGCTGTACCGCGACTGGATCGACTCGACGAATGCCCGGGACTCAGTGGCTGGAGCGCGCCTTCGGGACTGGATGGTCCGCAGGAGTCCCTGACGGTACTGACGATGTACTGATCGCCGGCATGGGGTAGTCAGAGAGTCACCGCCACACGGGCTACCGGACGCCCACCAGCCCACGCACGGCTGCGCGCAGTTTCGCGGAGTCATAGCCTGTCCCGGCACGGAACACGGTGACCACGTTGTACAGATCACGGGGCGTCGTGGCTGGATCGCCCTGCACGATGACGATATCTGCCTGACGCCCTGGCATGATCGCGCCAAGCTGCGAATGGAGCCCTAGAATCGTTGCGCCATTCAGGGTCAGAATGCGGATGGCGTCAGCAGGCGTGAACCCTGCCTCGAGCAGTATCTCGTAGTTGCGGATGTTGCCGTAGCCGGGGAGATAGCCGGTGCCCCACGGGTCCGAGCCCGCGCCCAGCAGCCCACCTGCCGCCACGAAATCCCGCTCCCAGCGCATCATCTTCTTCAGCAGCCCATCGGTGACGATCAAGCCACCCTTGGCGATGTTGGCGTAGTTCGCTTCGACTTCGCGGCGCACTTCGGGATCGAGCATCGCCATCGCGGCGGTATCGAGGCGGAAGCGCTCCGGCGAGAACGTTTCATACACACCAAGTGTCGAGACGACAGCGGTGCCACGTGTCGCAAGCGCACGAATGGAGGCCTGCACTTCCGGCGACCCGACGTCGACGTCGGTCTGCACGCGCATGTTCCCCGGTGGGCAGACATCTGGCTGCTTGCCAGCGACGTATTCACTGGCCGTGATGAAGCCATGCTGCAGCGCATCGATCCCCAGCGCTGCCGCCTCGGCAAAGGTGACCGAACAGAGATGCCCCGTCACTTTCACGCCGCGCGCGTGGGCGGCGGTCACCACACGGCGCAGTTCAGCGCGAGAGATCGTCCCGAGCACCTTCACCCACGCGGCTCCTTCATCGGCCCAGTAGTTGATCACGCGAGCTGCCTCGTCCGGCGACGCAAGCGCGCGCGCCGTGGTACTCCGCGAGTTCGCCCCATCGAGATACGGACCGGTGATCAGGAAACGCGGTCCGGGAAGTCGCCCGGCCTCAATCGCCTGCTTCGTCGCACGTTCCTGATAGGGCAGCATACTCCCTGCCGTCATGGCCGTCGTGACCCCGAACGCGAGATAGAGCAGCGGCGCAGAGGTACTCATCTGCGTGATCCGACGAACGCCGCCGAAGTAGGTGTGTTCGTGAAGTCCGACAAGGCCGGGAATGACCGTGTGCCCAGTCAGGTCAATCACGCGCGCGCCGGCCGGGATCGTCGTGTTCGCAGTGCTTCCCACGGCGGCGATGCGCGTGCCGGTGATGATCACGGTCTGGTCGTCGCGCACCGGCGCCCCAGTGCCATCGATCACGCGTGCATGGGTCAGTGCGACAATCGGCGCGTCGACGCTCACGAACGGCCGAACCTCGGCCGAGATTGGTGCGCGTTCCTGGCCACGGAGTGACGCGGCGACAACGCACGCGGCGATAAGTGCGATGAACACACTTGATGAGTGGAGCGCTCGGATCACGCCTATTTCGGCCATTTCGCCTCCGGATCCCATTGCAGGACTCGCACAGTTGGCAGCGCCGCCCGATCGACGAGCGCTCCCGCCTTGAACACCTGGTGAATGCGCCGGAGGTTCCGCACGTCCACTGAGGGATCAGCGTCAAGAACCAGCAGGTCCGCCACCTTCCCGGCCTGCACCGTGCCAAGCGAATCCGCCAGGCCGTACGCCTCAGCACCGTGCCTTGTGGCCGCGATCACGATATCCATCGCCGGCATTCCCGCCTCCTGCAATCCTTCCATCACTTCGAAGTGGCGGCGCCCCATGCGTCCCCAGACCACGGGCCCAAGTTCTGCCGCCTCAGGGCCCTGATCAGTGCCGATCACGAACTTCACGCCGGAACGAATCCAGGTCTGGAGTGCCGCTCGCCGCGCGGCGAATGCGTCGCGTGTCATTCCCGGCTGCCGACTTTGAATGACGGCGCCGAGGTGCGGATCGCGGCGCCGATCTTCCGCGTTCCACGACTCGTACACCGCCTGCTGCGCGTCCAGCGGAATCATCAGCGGTGCCGAATAGATGCCGAGTCGCTTGATCTCGACCAGGAGCGAATCGAGCATGCGGCGCTGCCGTAGCGTGGTCGGCGGCACACTCATCACGTTCGGATGTTGCAGCAGCTGCGGCCGCACGGCGACCGCCTCGCGCAGACTCTCGAGCGAGAAAGTGTGCGTCTGAAACGGCTTGCCGGCGTCAGACGTGGCGCGGCGCATGGCCGTCAGCGCGGGTGTACTGAACATCAATGGCTCGACCGGCCCGATGCCGTGCGCACTGACGGCGACCTTGAGGAAATCGGGACCTTTGCGCAGGTAGGCGCCGATGGTGTCGCCAACCTCTTCCGGTGTCATCGCCAGCAGCTCCGGCCCGGCCCCCGCTTCCCACATGGCGTTGATGCGCGACTGAATCATCGGGTGCACCCAGCCGCCGTAACGCAGGTCGGTGCCGCGGAGATCGTAGGTACCCATGAAGTACGGACTGAATGGCCCGCCGAGGCCGACGATGTTGCCGGCGACCAGCACGCGGCTTGCCACCACCTCGCCGCGCGCGATGCGATCGCGAGCGTTCAGCAGCTGCTCGAGCGGCCCCCACGAGTCCATTACGGTGGTGAGCCCATACTTGAGCGCGACCTGTGCCGACTGCACCGCGATGTCCACCATGCGTTCTTCGTACTTGATGTAGAACTCGGGCGTGATCATCAGCACCAGATGCACGTTGGCATCTATGAGGCCAGGCGTGATGAACTTCCCGGTGGCATCGATCACCTTCGTTCCCTTCGGCAGCACGGCGGCGTTACGCGGCGTGACAGAGACGATACGTCGCCCGTCGATCACAACGGTCGCGTCGGGCATTGGCGCTGCGCCGGTGGCTGAGATCACGGTACCGCCAACGAGGGCGACGTGCGCCGACACGCTGGTGGACACCGCGCCTTGCGCGTGCGTTGGGGTTGCGCCGATGGCGGTGGCGACCAGCAGTTGAATGCACGCTGCCCGGTTTCCAGCGCTCCGGATGCCCGTTCGTGTCATGTTCCGTGTCAGCCCTCGGTATACCCAGTGAAACTCCGCCCGCGCCAGCACGGTTGAGTATGGCTCCGGTTGCGTGCTCGGGCTACCACGTCCGCGAGGTGGAGCGATCGACCGCCGCCTGGTTCGTGCGGCTGCACATCGCCAGTTGAGCTGAGCCGATAACTTTCTGCGTCCCCAACCCCGGAAGCCGTGCCAATGACCAACGCCTTCGCTGCCTTCGCTCCATTCTCGAGCGACGCGCCGCTCGCACCACATACCATCACCCGTCGAGCCCCCGGCCCGACCGACGTCGCCATCGACATCAAGTATTGCGGCGTCTGCCACTCCGACCTGCACTTCGTCAGTGGAGACTGGGGCCCGGTGCCCTACCCCGCCATCCCAGGGCACGAGATCGTCGGCCATGTGACCGCTGTCGGCAGCGACGTGACGGGCTTCGCGGTTGGTGACACGGTCGGCGTGGGGTGCATGGTCGATTCCTGCCGCACCTGCCCGTCGTGCCTGGAGCACCTCGAGAACTATTGCACCGGCAGCGGTTTCGTCGGCACGTACATGAGCGTCGACAAGCACACCGGCGGCCCGACCTACGGCGGATATACCACCGACATCACCGTCGATCAGGCGTTCGTGCTGCGGATTCCCGCGTCGCTCGATCTGGCCGGCGCAGCGCCGCTGCTCTGTGCCGGAATCACGACCTACTCGCCGCTCCGACACTGGAACGTCGGACCGGGCTCGAAGGTCGGCATCGTTGGACTCGGCGGACTTGGTCACATGGGTGTGAAGCTCGCCGCAGCGATGGGCGCACATGTGGTGGTGTTCACTACGTCGCCGAGCAAGGTCGCCGACGCCAAGGCGCTGGGTGCGCACGATGTGGTCATCAGCAGCGATGCCGCCGACATGCAGCGCTACGCGGGGCAACTCGACTTCATCCTCAACTCCGTCGCCGCATCACACGCACTCGATCCGCTGATCATGTGTCTCAAGCGTGATGGCACGATGTGCCTGCTCGGTGTGCCGTCAACGCCGCATCCGTCGCCAGGCCTGTTCCCGATAATCATGGGGCGGCGCGCGATTGCCGGCTCGCTCATCGGCGGCATCAAGGAGACGCAGGAGATGCTCGACTTCTGCGGCGAGCACGGCATCACCGCAGACATCGAGCTGATCCCTATGCCGGAAATCAACAACGCGTATGCGCGGATGGTGAAGAGTGACGTCAAGTATCGCTTCGTGATCGACATGCAGTCGATCACGGCGTAAACGAGGCGTAAGACGAGTCAGGCCCGTCAGCACAGTGCTGGCGGGCCTGAAGTCCTTCGACGTGTCAGCCGCCGGCGTTCATTTCGTGGTCGGCCACAACACACCCTGATCCGCCTTCGTCACCGGCTTGATACCCTTGTAGACGAAGCGCTGCAACCGCTTTCCCTCGTACGTCTCGGTGGTGAAGATGTTGCCCTTCGAGTCAGTCGCGATCGAATGCACGGCGAAGAACTGGCCCGGCTGACGCCCGCCGTCGCCGAACGCGGTCAGGATCTCCAGCGACTCGCGATCCATCACGTACACCCGCTCGTTCTTGCCATCGGCGAGGAACAGGTACTTCTGCGCAGCGTCACGCGAGAAGGCGATATCCCACACGGCGCCGTCACCAAGTGTGCGCGGTGCAATACGCTTCTCCTTCACGAACGTGCCGTTCTTGCGGAAGACCTGGATCCGGTTGTTCACGCGATCACACACATAGACCAACCCGTCCGGCGTGGGTTCGGCGCAATGCACCGGTGTGCGGAACTGAGAAATCGGCGGCAGATCGGGATTGTACGACCCGAAGCTCGAGTCGCTCGGCACATTGCCGTAGGCGCCCCAGAAGCGCTTGATCTTGCCGGTCGTCATGTCCAGCACCGCCACGCGGCGATTGCCGTAGCCGTCGGCCACGAACGCTTCATTCGCCGCCACATCGAACGAGACTTTCGCCACCCGTCCGAACGAATCCATCGACTTGGAATCAGCGCGACGGCCCGGCACGCCGATCTGCTGCAGGAACTTGCCGGCGTGCGTGAACTTGAGGATGTGCGAATCGAACCCGATGCCACGGGTGGAATCGGGGGTGCCGTTGCCGCCGATCCAGACGTTGTCGAGGTTGTCGATGGCGATCCCGTGATTGCTGCTCGGCCAGACGTACCCCTCGGCCGGACCGCCCCATGAATTCACCAGATTCCCCTCGGGGTCGAACTCCAGCACTGGCGGCGCCGAGGAGCAGCAGGGCCCGACCAGCTGGTAGCCTCCCTCGGTGCGCGAGTTGAGGGTGGCCGCACCACGGTGCACAATGAAGACGTGGTCACGAGAGTCGATGCCGAGCCCGATGACCATGCCGAGCAGCCAGCCATTCGGCAGTGGCTTGGGCCAGAGGGGATCGACTTCGAAGGCGGGAGCCATCACCGCCTGACGCTCGAGGGCGGTGGCCAGCTGACGCTGGCCGAGCGCCAGCGCGAGGATCACGGCGCCCAACACCGACGCCGCCCATAACGTACGCTTCCGTGGCATCCCGACTCTCCGATCCAGACGTGAACTCCACTCCGCATCCCCAGCGTCGCCCAGCGTTCGAACCGAGCATGGCTGTGACGCGAAACTGCGGCCAATGCTACCTCTCGCCACCGTGATGCACCAGAGACGCTCCACACGCCGAGGATACGGCCCAACGCGCTTCTGGCACCATGCCATCCGGTTCGTGGCGGCCGCGCTCTTCGCTGTCATGACGGCCGGCCGAGCCATGGCGCACGAGATTCCGGAACGTGTGGCGGTGCGCGCGTTCGTGCAACAGGACGGCAGGATTCTCAGGCTTCTGGTTCGTGTGCCGCTCGAGGCGATGCGCGACGTCGA
>JANPFJ010000511.1:0-3546 GCA_031423355.1 Gemmatimonadaceae bacterium
GCGTCATCACGCGCTCGCGGAGCGACGGGGCGCGGAGCCAGTCAGCGAGTGGGGCGTAGGGGAGTCGCCCGACGGTCCCATAGCAGCGTGCCGTCGCCGTCGCCGTGTCGCTGCCGTCGGTCCACCGGACGAACTCCTCGACGAGACAGGTCTTCCCGATCCCGGCGACGCCGGAGATGAGGAGGCACCGCGGCAGTCCACTCTTCGCCGCATGCCATTCGCGAATCAGCTCCCCCCATTCCACCGAGCGTCCCACGAACGACGGCGCGTCGATCGTCGCCGGCGCGGCGACCGGCGTCGCCCATGACCCTTCATCGGTCGCGTTGGGCGCCTCATCGCGCGCGCCACTGGCGACGCGGCGCAATCGGTCCGCGAACGCCACGACGTCGGGGTCCGGAACCGCTTCGAACTCGTCGTGCAGCATCTGCGTGTGCCGCTGGGACTCCCGGAGCGCGCCGGCCCGGTCACCCCCCCGTTCACGCGCGCGCATGAGTCGGAGCGTGGCGCGAGCATCGTACGGCTCCTCCGCCACCAGGGCGCTCCACCGCTCCGCCGCGGTGCGCCATTCCCGCCGTTCCTCCGCCGACTCGGCGAGTCGCTCGAGGCTCCGGGTGTAGACCCGGCGCAACCGCTCCCGCTCTCCCGTCGCCCAGTGCTCGAACTCGGACGTGCCGGGGAGGTGGAAGCCGTCGAGAAAGGGGCCGGTGTAGAGGGCGACCGCGCGCTCGAGCTCGCCCGCTGCCACCGCGTCCTCGAAGGCAATCACGTCGCACGCCACCGCGCCCGGATCGAGGCACAGATCGTTCTGATCGGAGATGACGGCGGTCTCACCGATCGTTCGGCGCAGCGCGTGCACTCCTTGATTGAGCAGGTTGCGCGCGTGTTCGCTGTCGCGCTCGGGCCACAGCCAGGCGACGAGCCGGTCGCGGCTGTGCCGCCGGGACCGAGTCCCCGCCAGCAGCGCGAGGAGCGCGAGCCGATGCCGCTGCGTGGCCGGCCCAGTGAGCGGGCTCCCGTTCATCGAGAGGGAGAGGCCGCCGAGAAGCCGGAGGAGGAGCATCGCGCGGACACGACGGCAGGGGAGGAGTAAATCGGCGGCAAAGGGCGGGTAAAGCCCTCTCGGCGATCATATCCGTCCGGAACCTGCGTCGCAACGCGGGGACCGACCATCCCGCTCTTTCACCATCGATCGAGAGGTCCCATGAAGTCACCCCGCATCCTCACCGGCGCCCTGCTCGTGAGCACCCTCGCCATCGGCTGCACCGACGGCCGCGTTCCCACCGATCTCGGCGCACGCAAGGCGGTCGCGGACGACTTGTCGAGCCGAATCGCGACCGCGTCGGCACCTCGGCAGCTGGTGACGGGGCTGCAGGAGTTGCAGGGAAGCGCCGTCGGGCCGGGCGGTGCGCTGTTCGTCACCGCGCCGCTGACCGGGAGCATCTGGCGCGTCGACCCGTCGACCGGCGTCCGCACGCTGTTCGCGACCGGGCTGCCGGCCCGCGTCGACGATCCGTACTACATCGGCAGCGGCGTCGTGGACGTCGCCTTCATCGGCAGCACGGCGTACGCGCTGGTGACCGGCGTGGGGCCGGACTTCGTCGAGGGGAGCAACGCTGTCGTTGGCATCTATCGAATCGACGGCCCGAACAGCGCCACCGTCATCGCCGACCTCGGCGCCTTCTCCATCGCCAATCCGCCGACGACGGAGATTTTCGTTCCATCTGGCTACCAATACGCGATCGAGCCGTATCGCGGCGGATTCCTGGTCACCGATGGGCACCACAATCGCGTGTTGCGTGTGACGCTCGACGGGACGGTCACCGAGTTCCGGACGTTCGGCAACGTCGTCCCCACCGGGCTCGCGGTCTCCGGCGAGTCGATCTACGTCGCGCTCGCGGGCCCCATCCCGCACCTGCCGCAGGACGGTCAGGTCGTCACCTTCGCCCCCGGGTCGCCGACCAACGCGCTGGTCGCCAGCGGCGCGCCGCTCCTCGTGGACGTGGCGCTCGGCCGCGGTCGCACGCTCTTCGCGCTGGCGCAGGGTTACTGGAATGGCCCGTACGAAGGAACGCCAGCGGTTGCGAACACCGGCTCACTCGTGCGGGTGGCGGGGGGCGGCACATTCGACGTCGTGGCGGCGGGGCTGGACCGGCCCACCTCGCTCGAGATCATCGGCGACACCGCCTACATCATCACGATCGGCGGCGAGATCTGGACGGTCGGCGGGATCGCGACGGCGCCGTTCGGCTTGTCCGCAGGGGGGCGCTGAGCGCGAGGTCAGGGGCTCGGGGACGGTTCTCGGTGGGGACGGTCCTGGCGCGTGGCCTAGCAGGGGACTGCTGAACTGTTTCCGTGTTTCGGTGACAGTGCACTCAATGCGTGCACTGTCACCGGAGTCCGATCACTTGAGTCGCTTGTATCGATTCTCGGTCGTCTGTCCCTGAGCGTTCTGGCCGGTGACGATCAACATGTCACCGTCCAGCCGAAACTCGTTCGTGGACTCCCTGCCTTCATTGGTGGGAAGAGCAGCGCTGATCGTTTTACGAATCAACTTGTTTCCCTCAACGCGGTAGGTGCCGTACTGTCCTTGCACCTGGTAGCGTTCCAGCAATTCCTCCCTGGTCATTTCGGCCGTCGGCTTCGGCGACTTGGCGCGATTCGCTGCGGCGGCGAACTGCACGTAGTGACCGTTGCTGTAGATCAGGTGGAGCGGAGCGCCCTGAGCGGCTGGGCCAGCAGCCGCGTTCGTGCCTGGTAGGGCTTCCCATGCGCCCGCGACGGGATCGCGCCCTTGTGCGGAAACGCTGACCGCGAACATCAGAAGAATCGCCGCGCGATACACGGCTGCCGGAAGGGACCACGAGAGCAGGAATCTCATGTGACACATCCTTTGTATTGTCGGGAGAAAGACAACAGCAGGAACGGCGATAGTACGGCGCCGTCTCTTCAGGCGCCAGCGTGAAGGCCTCGCAACGTAGATGCAGCGTGCGCGGCGGTACGAGCAGCGTCGCGAGCGGCAGGACAGGGGTTAGCGGTCCAACTCAACCCTGACATGCACCCGGCCGCATACCGAAACTGGGTTAGCGAGCCGTCAGCCGGCGCGTGGCAGCGGCGTGAGGCGCCCGATCTCGATTGCGTCGGTCGACCGCAGCGCGTGCCACAAATCCCAATCCTTCTGCAACCCGAGCCAGAAGTCCGCGCTCATCCCCGTCACCTGCGCCAGGCGCAGCGCGGTGTCGGGCGTCACGCTCCGCCGGCCGTTCACCATTTCATTCAGGCGAGGGAAGGATACCCCAAGCTGAATCGCAAAGGCCGACTGGGAGATGCCCAAGGGCTTCACAAACGCCTCGAGAAGCATCTCGCCGGGATGCGTGGGGGGACGATGCGTCGGCAAGCGGCGCTGCACGGCGTACTCCGGTGACAGTGCACTCATTGCACTCGTTCGGTCGTGTCAGTGACACTCTGCACCAACGCAAGGATCATCGCGCCGCGAATCGCGGATGCGCGGCAACTCGGGCGTCCAGACGGCATCGCCCTGCCGGCCCC
>JANPFJ010000512.1:0-1464 GCA_031423355.1 Gemmatimonadaceae bacterium
GCGGCCTCTTGGGCTGCACCGGTATGCCGGGCCGGGCGGGTGTTCCTTGCTGTGCGGTTCTGCCCCTAGCATCCACCCCCCCCCCACCCCCCCCCCCCCCCCCCCCCCATCCCAAACACCGAAGGTTGGGCGTAGCCACTCTGCTACTTGTCAGCTGCGCTCTGGCTCAGCCACCAGCGCGCTGGACGCTGACCGAAACGCTGCGCATTGGCGGCGGTGACGCGGGTCCGACGTCATTCAACTACATCAAGTCCATCGCGGTCGACGCCAAAGGTCGGGTGTTCATCTACGACCGGCAAGGCAAAGACGTTCGCGTCTTTGCGCCGGATGGCAAGTTTGTGAAGGCATTCGCTGGGGCGCGGTAGCTGGTTGGTGAACGCTGAGGCGGGCGCCGGTATCTGCGCCCGCTTCACGATGAGAATCGCTATCACGGTTCCTTGTATAGCGAATGACTTTCGGTGGGCGTGCACTCCGCGGGCTTCCCAAATGTGTAGCCTCCGTTTCGCGCCACCTCATCAAAACCGACGAAGAGCATGGTCGATTCTGTGCAGACGTGTGTCGTGCTGGAACCGCACAGCACGACTCTGCCGGCGCCGCAACCGGATGGGGACATGGTACTGTCGTCGGTCGGTCGCTTCTGGGCGACACTGCGTCCGACGTTGAAGGTTGCGGTACCAACGAGAACGGCAGCGGCGCTGAACAGCGCGTGTCGAAGCATATCGTGCATGATGGACTCCTCGTGAAGGTGATCTGATCGTCTTGGTCAGACGCACCTCCATGCTAATGCGCGTGCCGTGTGGAACGCGCACCAAAAAGCCGCATCGCGAATCCTCGTGCCGCGTTCGGTACGCGCCGGCCGTCTGGCCACAAACCACCGCGATCACCATCCAGCAGATCACGCGCGGTGATCTCGGAGCGGAGTGCGGGGCCACGAAAGCACCAACGCGGTTCAGCGCCCAGCCGCCCTCTCCACCTCGCCCATAACGCGCAATAAATTCCCACCCCAAATCTTGCCGATCTGCGCCTCTGTATAGCCGCGCTTGACCAACTCCACCGTCACGTTCATCGACTCGCTCGCGTTGCGCCAGCCATCCACACCGCCACCACCGTCAAAGTCAGAGCTGATGCCCACGTGATCAATGCCGATGCGCTTCACCACGTAGTCGATGTGATCGACAAAGTCCTTCACCGTCGCTGGCGGATCTGACGGATAGCGACGTGCGGTGATGTCCTCCTGCTTGGCCAAGTATTCATTGCGCTTGGCTTCCGGGAGGCCCTGAATCGCTGCCTGCAAGGCGCCGCGCCCGCCACCGGGCTGCTCCACGATGCCGTACTCCTTGCGCAACGCTTCGACCGCTGCTGCGCGCGCCTGTTCTCGCGGGATGTCACGCGTTGGATCGCACTTGGCGTAGCTGTTGAACGCGACCAGTTGAATCACGCCACGATTCTTCTTGAGCGCATCCA
>JANPFJ010000513.1:0-1328 GCA_031423355.1 Gemmatimonadaceae bacterium
GAGGATCTCCTGACGCAGCAGCTGCAGGCCCACGCTTGGCTTCACGTACGCCGACACGCCGAGCAGGCGCGGATCGATGCGATCCGGCGTGGTGACGATCGGGCCTTCGATGCCGGCGCGCATCACCTGCTCCACCGTGCCACGTTCGCCCGACGCACGCTGCATCTGGTCGCCCTTGGCCGGATAGCGACGCGCTTCCGAGAAGGTGTTGATGAAGGTGTTGAAGCCTTCGTCCTGCCACATGTATGCGCGTTCGTTGCTGGCCACGATCATCGGAAACCACATGTGCCCGATTTCGTGCGTGACGACGTTGTACAGGTCGTACACATCCTCGCTCTTGTTCTCCATCGCGATCATCGGGTATTCCATGCCACTGATCGGTCCCTCGATGGCCGAGATGTGCGGCCATGGGTACTGGAACCAGCGTTCGGAGTATTCCTGGATCGACATGCGTGACTGATCTGCCGCGTCGTGCCAGTTCACCGCCGCGCTCGGCCGATAGTAGGCGAAGGCGTAGATGCCCTTCCAGCTGCTGCCATCCCACTGGAACTCCGGCGACGCCGCCCAGACCGCATCGCGCACATTCTTCGCGGCGAACTTCCAGGTCAGCATCCCCGTCTTCTTCGGCCGCGCCGCGCCGGAGGTCAGTTCGGCCGCCGTGACGATGCGAATCACGGTGTCGGAACGTGCCGCCGTCGCCAGCCGTGCGAGCTGTGTCGTGGTCAACACATCGCGTGGATTCTCGAGTGACCCGGTCGCCGCGACGATGTACCCTGCCGGCACCGTGATCTCGAGATTGTAGTCCCCGAAGTCGAGATAGAACTCGCCCTGACCCAGATACGGTTCGATGTTCCATCCGCGCACATCGTCGTAGACCGCAACGCGTGGATACCACTGCGCGATTTCGTACAGTGATCCTTCGCGGCCCATACGATCAGCGCCATGCTCCGGCACCTTGAAGCTGTAAGCCATCTCGATCGTCGCACTCTTTCCGGGTGCCAGCGGCTCGGCCAGATCGACTTTCGTCACCGTCTCGTTCACGCGTGTGCTGAGCTTCACACGACGGGCGGCCGCTGGTGTGCCGAGCCGCTGCTCGACGCGCATGACGACATAGCCGCCCTCGAAGCCGCGGGCGCCGAAACGCGAATCTTCGGGGAAGATGAAGCTGTTGAGCGACTTCGCCTTGAACGCGTTCTGCTCGGTCTGGAGCCAGAGAAAGCGGAGGGTGTCGGGCGAGTTGTTGGTGTAGCGGAGCGTCATCTCGGTGGTGACGCTGGTGGCCGTGGTGTCGAGCGTGGTGCGGAGGGTGTAGTCGGCGCGGTTCTGCC
>JANPFJ010000514.1:0-6943 GCA_031423355.1 Gemmatimonadaceae bacterium
GCACCAACGTGCAGCGGCGCCATACCCTGTGCCAGCAGTGCGCCGGCAATCCCGGCGAGCAGGTCGCCGGTACCGCCCATCGCGAGTGCCGGATTGCCCGCCGCCGACACGATGCGTGTACCGTCCGGTGACGCAATCACGGTCGGGACACCCTTCAACACCACGGTTGCGTTCAGTCGTCGCGCGAGGACCGACGCCGCGTCGAAACGATCGCTCGGGATGGCATCGGGCGCGAAGAGAGCGTTGAACTCTCCCACGTGTGGCGTGAGCAACGCGGGCCGTCCGCGCAACGCCTGTCGCAGCGAATCGAGGGGATCGGTGTCGCAGCCGTCGGCCACCTCGATCTCTGCAACGTCACTCGGCGCTGACCAGCGAAATGCCGTGATGGCACCAGCGTCGAGCACCACCGGCCCATCGAAGTCGGACAGCAGCGCCAGCACGGCTGCGCGTACCTCCGGCCGAGAGCCGTCGAGCCCGGGTCCGATCACCATCGCCTGCGGCCACGCGGTGTTGATGTGGCTCCAGTCGTGCGCACGCCATGACTGCACCGTGGCAAATGGTGTGGCGATCTGCAGCGGCAACACTGACTCGGCGGCGACTTCGGCGCGCACCATGCCAGCACCAGCCGCGTGCGCACCACGCGCCGCGATGATCACCGCGCCAGCCATGCCAGAGTCGCCACCGACGATTGCGAGCCGTCCTCGCGTGCCTTTCCAGGCATCCGCAGCGATCGGTGGAATCCACCGCCGCACGGCCTCCGCATCGACGATTCGCGGCTCTCTGGCTGACGCATCGACCAGACCGATGTCGAGCACCTGTATCTCGCCCGTCAGGTCGCGTCGGAGCAGCTGACCGCGTTTCACGCTGCCGAAGGTGAGCGTGATGTCGGCGGCGACGGCACCGTCATCTGCGCCGGTGGTGGCGTTCAAGGCTGAGGGGATGTCGATCGCAATCAGCACCGGGGGAGGCGCCTCGCCGCGCGCACGCGCATTACGAAGCATCTCGATCGCAGAGGCGACGTCGCCCCGTGGTGCACCAGACGCGCCGGTGCCGAGCAGCGCGTCAATGATCACCCACTCGCCCCCGGTCGGTGACGGGAACGCGCCAGTGCGCAACGCATCCTGTTGCGCGCGCTGCGCATCGTCAGTGCGCGGATCACCCGCGGCATGCAGCGTGACGCTCCACCCTCGTTCGCGCAGCAGCCCCGCGATCAGCCAGCCGTCGCCACCATTGTTGCCGGGGCCGACAAACACCACCGCGCTGCGCTCGTCACGCTGATGGAGCCACGCTGCGGCGACGCTCGCGGCGCGGTGCATGAGCGTATACGAGTCCGGCAGGGTCGCGATCGTGCGCGCGTCGAGCTCGCGTGCGCCGTCGGCGGTGAGTACGGCAACACGCGCCGGCGGCGATGGGGTGACGAGCGTGGTGCGTTGGTCAGTGAGATCGGGCACAACGTCAATCTAGCGCTCGTGCGGCGGTGTTTCGGTCCGAGGAATCTGCGTTCGGCTGACCGCGCGCTGACTGGGCGACGCACCGTTTCAATGGTCCACAGCGCACCAAGGATTCGGCAACGGCGCCCTTGCGAAACGTATCCCACTGGATACACATTGAAAGAGATTCGCCGCAGTGCACGCTACCTCGAGTGGGTCTGGTCGCTTCGTGACGAGATGATCCGTGCGCGCATCGCCACACGCATCCGACGGCTGGCAGAAGGAAACGCCGGAGCGCATCGCGTGCTCTCAGTGGGCCTGCGAGAATTGAAGATCGACGTCGGGCCCGGATTCCGCATCTACTATGTGGAAATCGGGCGTACGATCATCCTCCTGCTCGCTGGCGGCGACAAGTCGACGCAGCAGCGCGACATCAGGGTTGCATTGTCCATGATCCGCGAGCTTGCGGAGGAGCACTGATGGCAAGGACACGCACGAAAGCGAAAGCGCTCACCCCTCTCGAGACGTTTCCCTACGACGTTGTCGACTTTCTGAGGACGCGCCGAGAAATCCAGGCCTATCTCGACGCCTCGTTCATCGAGGACCCGGAGGACGCAGAGAGTTTCTCACACGCACTCGGCGATGTCGCTCGAGCGGTCGGCATGACCGAAGTCGCCAGAAGAACCGGGCTCGGCCGCGAGAGTCTCTACAAGTCACTGAACGAAGGCGGCAACCCGAGCTTCGCGACGGTCATGAAAGTGCTGGCTGCGGTCGGCGTCCAGTTCCGCGTGGTCCAGCGCTGACGCTAGCCGCTGCTTCGTGCGCCTACCCCTGCGGTACGTTGCGCCAGGGGTACGCCGACTCGAACGCGACCCGGAAATCGAAGGCGTCCGCGAAATCGTCGCGCTGATCGTGCGGCTGCTTGATCAGCATCCCGAGATCGACCAGCGCGAAGACGATATCGCCAAAGTGCACCGACTCGCGGATGCCCCAGTGGTCGAGCACGAGGCGCGACATCACCCCGTAGCGCTCGATGGCGAGGTCGCGACAGGTCTCCGCCAGCTCCTTGCCGGAGATGTGGCGACGCTCGCCCAGCCGCTCCTGGCTGTGCTCGAGCGCCGCCAGCACGAACAGGAAGGCGTGTTCGTGGAAGCGCGGCTCGCGAAGGCGAATCTGCTCCATGATCCCATCCCGGAACACCAGCTCGGCCACGTTTGCTACCTCATCCCGTGATTCAGACTTCCGCGCCAACCGGCGCGGGATACAGCGGGAACCCAGCCGCCAGGTCCTTCACGTCGGCATGGACGTCGCGCAGGTTGGCCTCGTCCTCCGGCGCCTTGAGCACGCGATCGATGAGCATGGCGATGCGGTGCATCTCCGGCTCCTTCATGCCCCTGGTCGTCACTGCCGGCGTACCGAGCCGGATGCCACTGGTCACGAAGGGTGAGCGCGTTTCCTTCGGGACGGTGTTCTTGTTCACCGTGATGCCGGCGTGATTGAGCGCATTCTCGGCCAGCTTGCCGGTGAGCGTCTCGACCCCGCGCGCGCGGAGGTCCATCAGCATCAGGTGGTTGTCCGTCCCGCCTGAGACGATCGACCCGCCAAGCGCGACCAGTTCGGCGGCGAGTGCGCGGGCGTTGGCGACGACCTGCTGGCAGTAGGCGGTGAACTCGGGCTGGAGGGCTTCGCGGAAGGCGACCGCCTTGGCCGCGATGACGTGTTCCAGCGGACCACCCTGCGTTCCGGGAAACGTCGCCTTGTCGATCGCCTTGGCGAACTTCTCCTTGCAGAGAATCAGGCCACCGCGCGGACCGCGAAGGGTCTTGTGGGTGGTGGTCGTGACGACATCGGCAAACGGCACCGGGCTCGGATACACGCCGGTGGCAGCCAGGCCGGCGAAGTGCGCCATGTCGACGAGGAAGATGGCGCCGACTTCATCGGCGGCATCGCGGAACGCCTGGTAGTCGATCACGCGCGAATAGGCGCTGTAGCCGGCGATCAGCATCTTCGGCTTCTCCGCACGCACTACTGCACGCATGGCATCGTAATCGATTATGCCTTCATCAGTTACGCCGTAATGCCTGGCGTTGTAGTTGAGGCCGGAGAAGTTCACCGGCGAGCCGTGCGTGAGATGCCCACCCTGCGACAGGTCCAGGCCGACGATCGTGTCGCCAGGCTTCAGGAACGCAAGGAACACGGCGGCATTGGCACTCGCACCGGAGTGCGCCTGCACGTTCGCATGCTGGGCATTGAAGAGCTGCTTGACGCGATCGATGGCCAGCTGCTCCACCTTGTCGACCACTTCGCAGCCACCATAGTAGCGCTTGCCCGGCAGCCCTTCGGCATACTTGTTGGTCAGCGGCGAGCCCATCGCTTCCATCACCGCCGGCGACACGAAATTCTCGCTCGCGATCAGCTCGATGCCGTCGTTCTGACGGACGATCTCGGCTTCGATCAGCGAGGCGATCTCGGGGTCACCAGCGCGCAGCGCCGCACCCGGCGGACAACGGTCCCAGTCATTCCACTGCTGCATCACGTCTCCTCTCGCCGTCGGCCCGTTCAATCTTGGCGATCCGGCGTTCGTGCCGGCCGCCCTCGAATGGCGTGTTCAACCACGCCTCCAGAATCTTCACCCCTTCCGCCTCGCTGATACAACGCGCGGGGATGACCAGGATGTTCGCGTCGTTGTGCTCGCGCGCCAGCTTCGCGACCTCCGGTGTCCACGCCACCGCCGCCCGGACATTCGGCCAGCGGTTGGCGGCGTAGCTCATTCCGAGCCCGGTGCCACAGAGCAGAATACCGCGTTTGGCCTCTCCGGACGACACCTCACGAGCCACCGGGTGGGCGTAATCGGCATAATCGGTGGATTCCGCCGAGTGCGTGCCGAGGTCCTCGACCTGAAAGCCCATCGTCGCCAGTGCCGCAGCGAGGTGCCCCTTCATCTCGAAGCCGGCGTGATCGGAGCCAATCGGGATGTGCTCAGCCATAGGTCAGGTCTCGGACTTGTTGGGGAACGGTGGCCACGTCCGAACCATGCCGCGGACGGCCTGGATCCGACGCTCTGCCAGACGATCGGCCGCCACGTGTGAGGTCACACCGTCGGCCCGGGCAATCTCGAACACCCCAAGGATAGTCTGATAGATCTCATCTGCCTTGCGCAGGGAGCGAGTCCGGTCCCAGCCGGCCAGCTCGCCGTAGACGTTGATCACGCCGCCGGCGTTCACGACGTAGTCGGGGGCGTAGGTGATCCCCCGCTCCTCGATCAGGTCGCCATGGCGATCCTCGAGGAGCTGGTTGTTCGCCGCTCCGACCACCAGCTCGACCCGGAGCTTCGGAATCGTGTCGTCATTCAGGCCACCGCCCAGAGCGCAGGGCGCGAGGATGTCGGCGTCCTGATCGAGGATCTCCTCGACCGACACGGCGCGCGCGCCGGTTTCGGCGACGACGCGCTTCACCCGCTCGGCATCGATGTCGGCCACGATCAGTCTCGCGCCGACGGCATTCAGCTCACGGGCGAGGTTGTAGCCGACGTTGCCACACCCCTGGATCGCCACGGTCTTGCCGGCGAGGGAATCACTGCCCCACCGAAACTTCGCGGTCGCCTGCATGGCCCGGAAGACGCCACGTGCCGTCACCGGGGAGGGATCGCCCGAGGCGTTCTGCAGGCCGGCGACGTAGTTCGTCTCCATGTGCACGAAGTCCATGTCGAGGGTGCCGGTGCCGACATCCTCGGCCGTCACGTAGCGTCCACCGAGCGAGTCCACGAAGCGGCCGTGGGCGCGAAAGATCATTTCCCGGTTGGTGGTGCGATTGTCACCGATGATGACACTCTTGCCGCCGCCCAGGTTCAGACCGGCGACCGCGTTCTTGTAGGTCATCCCCCGCGCCAGGCGCAACGCATCGATGATGGCCTCTTCATCGGAGGCGTAATTCCAGAATCGCGTCCCGCCGAGGGCCGGACCAAGGGTGGTGTCATGGATCGCGATGATGCCGCGGTAGCCAGTGGACTTGTCGTAGGCGAGCACGAGCTGCTCGTGCCCCATCGTTGCAATCGTCTCGAAGAGATTCATATATGGGTTGTTTGAAACCGGCGGGACGGCGTCGCCACACCGGTGTGCGATCAGGACTGAGGATAGAGCGCGCGGGCAATGACGATGCGTTGTACTTCCGATGTGCCTTCGTAGATCTCCGTCACCTTGGCGTCGCGGAACAATCGCTCGACCGGATACTCCGTGACGTAGCCGTACCCGCCAAAGATCTGGATGGCGTTGGTCGTGGTCCACATCGCCGTCTCGCTGGCGAGCAGCTTGCACATGGCGCCGAACTGCGTGATCGGTTCCCCGGCGTCCTTGGCCCGCGCCGTCGCGTAGAGCAGCGCGCGCGTCGCGGTGATACGACTGGCCATGTCGGCCAGCTTGAACTGCACGGCCTGAAAGTCCTTGATCGGCTGTCCGAACTGCTTTCGATCAGCCGCATAGTTCTTCGCGGCTTCGGCCGCAGCGGTGGCAATGCCGAGGGCCTGGGCGGCGATGCCGAGTCGCCCATGGTCGAGCGATTGCATCGCGTAGATGAAGCCCATGCCTTCCGCACCAAGCAGGCGATCGCCCGGCACACGCATCTCGTCGAAGTTGAGCATCACCGTGGGGCTGGCGCGGAGCCCGAGCTTGTCTTCCTTCTTCCCGACGCTGAATCCCGGCAGGTCGGGCGAAATGATGAAGGTCGAGATGCCCTTGCTTCCCCTGCGTGCGTCCGGCGTGTCGGTGCGTGCCATCACCAGGATCACGCCCGCGTGTGTGCCTTGCGTGACCCAGCTCTTGGTGCCGGTGATCAACCAGTCGTCGCCGTCGCGCACGGCGTGCGTGGTCAGGGAGCTTGCGTCGCTGCCACTGCCGGGCTCCGAGAGGGCGAAGGCGCCGAGGATCTCGCCGCGGGCCATCGGCGGCAGCCAGCGTGATTTCTGCGCGTCGTTGCCGTAGTTGAGGATCATCTGCGTGGGCAACGAGTTGTGCACACTCATCATCACGCCGACCGACGCATCGTGGGTCGAGATCTCCTCGAGCGCCATCAGGTAGGTCAGCGCGTCGAGGCCGAGGCCATCGTACTGCTCCGGAATCAGCATGCCGAGAAAGCCCAGATCGCCAAGCTTCTTCACCAGCGCTGGCTCGAAATGGCTGTCACGATCCCACTGCGCGGTAAACGGCGTGATCTCGGCGGCGGCAAACTCGCGCGCGGTCCGCTGGATCTCGCGCTGCTCTTCGGTGAGCGGGAAAATCACGGGCGACGGGAACATGTCAGGCGGCGGGATAGGTGTACACACCGCGGCCGGACTTGCGTCCGAGCCAACCGGCGTCGACGTACTTGCGCAGCAACGGACAGGCGCGGTATTTCGGATCGCCGAGTCCCTTGTGCAGCACATCGAGAATCGCCACGCACGTATCGAGTCCGATGAAGTCAGCCAGCGTGAGCGGTCCCATCGGATGATTCATCCCGAGCTTCATGACCGTATCGATCGA
>JANPFJ010000515.1:0-1801 GCA_031423355.1 Gemmatimonadaceae bacterium
GCGGGTGTTCGCGACTCGACCTCGGTCCGATGCTCGTCGACCTGCCGCTCGACAGTACCGGCGCATCGAAACTGGCGGTCGCGATTCCAGCCGGCTCGTATCGTGAGATCGAATTCGAACTCGACAAGGTGCGCACCGGCAGCAGCGCCTCAGTGGCGGAAACCCAGTTTCTGGTGGCACACCCGGAGTTCCGTGATGTGACCGTGCGAGTGACCGGGACGTATCGTGGCGCGCCGTTCACGTTCACCAGCCGAGTCGAGGCAGAAGTCGAGTTCGAGTTCGAGCCCGCGCTTGTCGTCGAGGCTGGGGTGAATGACAACATCACGGTGTCGCTCGATCTCGGCCGCTGGTTCCGGGGTGAAACCGGTGCCCTGTTGGCGCCGACGACACAGAATCAGTCCCGCATCGAGCAGAACATCGTGACATCTTTCGATGCCTTCGGTGACCGTGATCGCGACGGCAGGGAAGATCGCGGTCGTGGTCGTGGGCGGAGTCGCGCCGGTCAGCCCTGATTCACCGTACCGGCTGTTTCGCAGCATCGTTTCAGCCGGCACGAACGCACAGTACCACTCAATTCCGTGATATCGCTCGTCGTCTTCCAGTGGTCGACCTCGTTTGAGACGCTGTGGCCGGAACTGGCCACAGCGTCCGGCGTGCGCCTTGAACTTGCAGTGCCCACGCCCGAACTGCTCGAAGCCTCCGCGTCGCGTCGCGATGCGATCACCCTCCACGCCATCGGTGGAATGGAGACCTCGTCCATCGAACGAATCGGACGGCACGCCGTCCCGGGGAGTACGGTGCTGGTTGGCGCGGCCGTCGATCATCGCGCCGCCGTGCGCGCCATTCGGTCGGGCGCGGAGGAGTATTTCGCGATGCCGGGTGACCTCGAGGCACTGCGCAGCTGGCTCGGTGACACCGCGCGGCGATTGATGGAGTCTCGTGCCGGTTCTGACTTTGCGGCGCGTGAGGGGACGAAGTATGCCTTTGACGGCATCCTCGGATCGAGTGCCGCGCTGCGCGGTGCGCTGGCGCTGGCGAGCCGTGTCATTCCGCACGCAAACGTCACCGTGCTGCTCACCGGCGAAACGGGCACCGGCAAGGAGCTCTTCGCGCGCGCGATTCACTACAACGGTCCGCGCAGGAGCCAGCCGTTCGTCGAGATCAACTGCACCGCCATCCCCGATACGTTGCTCGAGAGTGAGCTCTTCGGGCACGAGGCCGGTGCCTTCACCGATGCCCGCACCGCGAAGCCAGGGTTGTTCGAGCTGGCCGATGGGGGCACGCTGTTTCTCGACGAAATCGGCCACCTGCCGCTTGCCTTGCAGGGCAAGCTGCTCCGAGTGCTCGAGGAGCGGACACTGCGGCGCGTGGGTGGCACCCGGAACATTTCGTTCGACGTACGAATCATTGCGGCCACGCATGTCGACCTGCGACAGGCTGTCGATCGCGGCGAATTTCGTGAGGATCTCTGGTATCGGCTCAACGTCATGTCGATCGAGCTACCGCCGCTGCGCGACCGGCTGGACGACGTGGTGGAGCTGGCAGAGGCATTCATCCGCCGGTTTGCGCGTGAGTACGGCATCGAACCGCCGCCGATGCTGTCGGCCGGGGCGGTACGCGCACTGACCTCGCGCGTATGGCCGGGAAACGTTCGCGAAGTGCGAAACGCGATCGAGCGTGCGTTGCTGGTCTCGGATGGCAAACGGTTGGAGGAAGCAGATCTGGCGGGCGGGTCAAGCGCACCGCAGCGCACGCCCGGCCCAGGAGCCCACGGCGAACTGGATTGGCCGTCACCATTGGG
>JANPFJ010000516.1:0-2816 GCA_031423355.1 Gemmatimonadaceae bacterium
GAGAATCGACAACTGCGAGACCAGAGTTACACCGGATTCAGAGCAGCGGCGAGAGCCGCGTCCCCGGATAATACGCCGCGAGAATCGCCCGTGCATCCTGCCCCGCCCGGGCGCGCCCGATCGCCCCCCACTGGCTCATGCCGACGCCATGCCCGTTGCCAACGCCGCGCAGCACCACGCTCGCCCCGCTTACCTCGAGCGTGAAGTTGGTACTCGGCAGAATTGCACCGTCTGTCCGGAGTACGAAGCGGATGTCATTCCCCCGCAGGATGACCGCGCCGGTGCTCGTCCCAAGTTCGAGTCCCGTCACCCGACCCGACGGACCGGTGGAGACAACACGAACCGCGCGTACCTCGCCAAGCGTGCCAACACCGGCCTCGCGGCCGTGAGTCCCCAGCAGCCGGCCGAGGTCCGCCAGGCTGAAGCGCCGCTCCCAGCCACGATTGCCGCTGACATCACAGAAGCAGCCGCCCGACGGAGTGTGATCGTCCACCGGCCGCAGGTATGGTTCGCTCCCGCGCTTCCAGAATACCTCGTCAGCTGCCGCTGTGACGGCACCGCCGTGCGAGTGATACGGCGCGGTGATGATGCGGTCGCCCCACGTCAGCACGAGGCCACGCGTCGCCCGCACGGCATCGTCGGTTTCCGGGCGCTCGACGCTCATGCCGCCGTACACCTGATCCGAGACCGTGGCCGTCACATCGAACAACGTGCGTCGCTCACCCATGCGCGCCGCCGCGTAGGAGCGTGCCGCCACCGCCTGTGCCTGCAACGCCGCCCGGTCGCGCGGATCGCGCGATCCGATCTCGCCCGGCAGCACACCCCGAAGGTAGTCTTCGAGATCAAGGCGATTGACGACCGCCACAACGCCGCCATCCGCGACGACGTCGACGCTGCCGCGATATCGCCTCCCGTTCCAGACCACACCACCGCCAATGTCACGCACGGGTGCTGCCCCCGTCGCGACCCGACTGAGCAGGACCCGGATAGTCTTGTCATTCAGCCGCAACGCGGTGTGTGACGATTCGACGACACTGTCCTCGCGTTCCTGTGCCGGCAGCACCGCAGCGCACAGCACCACGAAAAGAAGCAGCGCCGCGCCGCGCCGCAGTGCGCTACTGCCGGGCAGCGCGAATCGCATCGGAAAGCCGTTCGAGCGTGTCGGCGACGACATCGTCACCATGGGCCGCGCTCATGAACGCCGCCTCGAACGCCGATGGCGCGAGGTACACGCCACGCTCGCGCGCTGCGTGGAAGAACCGATTGAAGCGCGGTACGTCGCTCGTGCGCGCCTCGGCAAAGTTCGTGACGGGACCTTCGTGAAAGAAGAACCCCCACATCGAGCCCGCATGCGACGCACTGAACGGCACCGCCGCGCGTGCCATGATCTCACGCATCCCCTGCACCAGCGTCGCCGTGCGACGCTCGATGATCGCATGCAACTCAGGCGTGAGGGCGGTGAGCGTGGCGAGCCCACCTGCCATCGCGAGCGGATTGCCACTCAATGTCCCAGCCTGATACACCGAACCACTGGGCGCCACCTGCTGCATCAGATCGCGACGCCCACCGTACGCCGCCACCGGCAGGCCTCCGCCTATCACCTTGCCGAACGCCGTCAGATCGGGCGTCACGCCAAAGCGCTCCACCGCGCCACCCCAGGCAATCCGGAATCCCGTCATCACTTCGTCGAACACCAGCAGCGCGCCCGTCTCGTCGGCGATCTCTCGCAGCCCGGCGAGAAAGCCCGGCAGCGGCTCGATGAAACCGGCGTTGCCGATGATCGGTTCGATCAGGATCGCGGCCAGCGGTACCTGCCTCGCGATCGCACGCACCGCCTCCAGATCGTTGAACGGCGCAGTGTACGTCAGCGCGGCCAGCGCGGCCGGCACACCTGGCGAGTTGGGCAGGTTCAGCGTGGCAACGCCGGAGCCGGCCTTCACCAGAAAGCTGTCGGCATGGCCGTGATAACAGCCATCGAACTTGAGGATCGCGTCGCGACCTGTCGCCGCGCGTGCAACACGCGCAATGCTCATCGCGGCCTCGGTGCCGCTGCTGGTGAAGCGCAGCATCTCGATGTGCGGCATGCGCTTGACGATCAGTTCCGCGAGCTGGACTTCGAGCCCGGTGGGAATGCCGAAGCTGGTCCCGCGCTGCATCACGTCGTGCACCGCATCGAGCACCGCCGGCGCCGCGTGGCCGAGCACCAGCGGACCCCAGCTCAGCACGTAGTCGATGTAACGATTGCCATCCGCGTCCCAGATGTACGGGCCTTCACCGCGCTGCACCACGAACGGTTCACCACCCACTCCACCAAAGGCCCGCACCGGCGAATTCACGCCACCTGGGAAGAGCTGACGTGCCCTCGCCATGATCGCCTGCGACTCCGTCGTGACTACTGCAGTCATCGTCCAAAACTCCCGATCGAGGAAGAAGCGACCAGCGGCAGGGTGCGTGACGCCCGCTCGCGCTGGATCAGCGCCGGCGGCAACAACAGGATCCCCGTCGCGGTCGCTTCGAAGTCATAGTCATCCACCACGTCAGTGATCGTCGCTTCAACCAGCGACCCGATCGGCGCATCGGTGTCCAGATGCGTCACGCCGTCGATGTCATCCGCCTGCCACGGTGCACGCGCCACTGCCAGCTCGTCGTCGCTCCCCGCACGATCGATCAGCAGCGACACCGTCCGCCCGATATGGCGCTCGTATCGCTCCGCCGTGATCGCCGACTGCACGCGCTGCAGCATGTCGAGCCGCTCGTGCTTGACCTCGTCCGGCACGTCATCGATCATCGCCGCCGCAGCGGTGCCTTCCTGTGCG
>JANPFJ010000517.1:0-1267 GCA_031423355.1 Gemmatimonadaceae bacterium
CCGTAATGCCCGATTGATCGCGACGACCCTGTGACGCTGTTTGCGTGGCCACAATGCGCGTACCACTGGGCGACCACACCGGTTGCCGGATCGTCGCACTCCCGCGACTGATTGCCGTCACGCCAACATTGCGTGTCGCGATCGCGGGCCCGCGATACAAGCGGCCGCCGGTGGCTTCCCACGTCACCCACGCCAGCGAGCGCGAATCGGGCGACCATGCGGGGTCGGCCTCAATCACGTTCAACGCAGACACGCGACGCGGCGTGCCGGCGGGCCAATCCATCACGTACAGGCGGTCCATCGCAACGAACGCCAACATGCGGCCATCGGGAGACGGCACCGCATCGCGAATTTGTCGTGCGACAAACTGCGCGCTGTCGGTGACCGGATAGCGAAACGCCAGTTCGGGCCCGGCCTCAACCGTGGCTTGCACGCGAAACGGAATTTCCGTTTGTCCACTACCGTCCACCGCGACACGCCAGATCTTGTTGCCGTAGCTCGCCACCAGTTCTTTCGAATCGGGCGTGAAGCTCATCCCCGGCAGCGCGTCCATCGGCGCACGGGACTCCATTTCATCGCGCTGCGTTGGATAGGCCAACCAGCGCTCCTCTCCTGTCGCAAGATCGCGAATGCGCAGTCCTGTGTGCTCTTCGTAGCGCGATCCGTACACCATCCACTTGCCGTCACCGCTGAGCGTGGGGCGAACCGCCGAGCCGTAGCGTGAGGACTGCGGTTCGCGCTCGCCGGACTCGCGGTTGTAGCTCCACACCTGATACTGCGGAAACTGCGCGTTGTAGTGCCACGCGCCGGCACGTTGTGTGTAGTACAGCATCTTGCCGTCGGCGCTGAACGATGCGCCCGCTTGTTGCACGGCCGTGCCAGGCGCCGCGGTCGCGGGGTCGGTATAAAGTTGTATGCCGCTTCCACCATCGGCGTGATACATCCAGAGCTTGGGCAGGCCGCCGCGAAAGCCTCCCTTGCTGGCCACGATGTACTTGCCATCCGGCGACCATTCCGGCGACTGATACACCGAGTTCCGACCGCGGGTGATCGCCTTCACGTCTTTGGTAGCTATGTCCAATACGTGCAGATTGTCTGCACCATCACGGTCAGACACAAACACGATCGACTTCCCATCGGGACTGAACCGCGGTTGCGCGTCGTAGGCCATACCACTCGTGAGCCGCGTCGCATCACCACCGGCAAACGGCATCGTGTACAGATCGCCCAGCATGTCGAACACGATCGTGTTTCCGTCCGGGCTGAC
>JANPFJ010000518.1:0-2382 GCA_031423355.1 Gemmatimonadaceae bacterium
CACAGCACGGCCACGAGATCTCGTCTTTACGCAACGTGGTACACTGGGCCAGGTCGCAATCGTGCCTGACTCGCCGCACGCGCGCTACCTCATCTCGCAGAGCCAGATGAAGATCTCGCTGGACGAGACGCGTTTCGACCCACGGTTTGTTCATCAATACTTCACAAGCGCTCCAGGGCAGAAGCAGATCGTCGTCAGTGCAATTCAGACGGGTGTGCCGCACACGAATCTCGGGATCTTGAGAAGGTACGAGTTTCCTGCTCCACCCATCGAAGAACAACGTGCAATCGCGTCCGCGTTGAGCGACGTGGATGCGCTGTTGGACGGGCTGACTCAGCTCATCTCAAAGAAGCGGGACCTCAGGCAGGCAGCTATGCAGCAGCTCCTCACCGGCCAGATCCGCCTACCCGGGTTTCATGGGGAGTGCGAGGTGAAGCGTCTTGACGAGTTGGGCACGTGGAAGGGGGGAATGACGCCTTCAATGCAAATAGCGGCGTATTGGGAGAACGGAGATGTGCCCTGGATTTCATCTGGAGACGTGAAGTCCGCGCTCCTGTCACGAACCGCTTACTGCATCACTGGTGCAGCAGTGCGTCATGGAACAACCACGCTCGTGCCGGCAAAAACCATCATTGTCGTGATGAGGAGCGGCATCCTCCGGAAGTACTTCCCGGTTGCGATGACCCTCGTCCCGATGGCGATCAATCAAGACATCAAGGCCTTGCTCCCGTATTCCGATTACTCCCCCGAGTTTTTGCTCCACGCCCTGACCGGTGCCGGGGAGCGCATTCTTGCAAGCTGCCTTAAGGCGGGGACAACAGTCGAAAGTATTGAATTGCGCTGGCTGAAGGCCTTTACCCTTTGGGTCCCGCCTACCGTCGATGAACAGAACGCGGTTGCAGCTGTCCTCAATGACATGGAAGCCGAACTCACCGCACTCGAAGCCCGTCGCGACAAGACTCGCGCTCTCAAGCAGGGGATGATGCAAGAGCTACTCACCGGACGGATCCGCCTCGTATGAAGATCTCAACGATCCTCGATCACATCGACAACGGCCACATGGCGCTCCCAGAATTCCAGCGTGGTTACGTCTGGAATCGTGATCAGGTGCGCGGGTTGTTCGATTCGTTGTACCGGCGCCATCCGGTCGGTGGTCTCCTGGTGTGGGCGACAGAGTCGAAGGCCGCCGCCCATCGCGGCGACGGCGTGCTGGCGGCGGGCGTCGTCAAACTGCTGCTCGACGGCCAACAGCGCATGACGTCACTCTACGGCGTGGTTCGCGGGAAGGCACCGAAGTTCTTCGACGGAAACGCGCAGGCGTTCACCGGGCTCCGTTTCCATCTTGAGGGACAGAGCTTCGAGTTCTACCAGCCAGTAAAGATGCAGGACGACCCCTTGTGGATCGACGTGACAGATCTGATGAAGAACGGTCAGGCTGGTCACGAGAGTCTCGTCGAAGCGCTCGCTGCGCATCCGAGCGTAGGCGTGAAGGCGATCAAGTACTCGGGCCGCATTTCTCGCATCCTCGGTATCCTCGAAATTGATCTTCACATCGAGGAGGTGACCGGAGAGGACAAGTCACTCGACGTCGTCGTGGACATCTTCAACCGCGTGAACAGCGGCGGCACGAAGCTGTCGAAAGGTGACCTCGCACTGGCGAAGATCTGTGCCGACTGGCCCCAAGGCCGCGACGCGATGAAGGCGAAGATCAGCGAGTGGGCGAAGTCCGGTTACAACTTCAACCTCGACTGGCTGCTTCGATCGGTGAACACGGTCCTCACCGGTGAGGCGAAGTTTCAGCATCTGCATGAGAAGAGCGCGGCGCAGATTCAGGACGCTCTCGCACGCGCGACGAAGCACATCGACGACAGTCTAAACCTCATTGGTGGCCGACTGGGTCTTGATCACGACCAGGTCTTCTTCGGCCGGTTCGGCGTGCCAGTGATGGCGCGGTACCTAGATCAGCGCAGTGCGAAGAAGCTCGGTCCCATGAGTGCGGCGGAAAGGGACAAGCTGCTATTCTGGTTCGTGCAGGCGGGCATGTGGGGGCGCTTCTCCGGGTCGACCGAGTCGTTCATCGACCAGGATCTCGCAGCTCTCGACGGCGAGGCGGGCGGTTTGGATCGACTGCTCGAGCAGTTGCGCCTCTGGCACGGTGGCCTCCGTGCGGAGCCCGGCCATTTCATGGGGTGGAGCCTCGGCGCGCGGTTCTATCCGGTGCTGTACCTCCTCACCCGGATGGGCGCGTCACGTGACTGGGGCACGGGCCTGCCACTGAAGGCGGGCATGCTCGGGAAGCTCAGCAAGCTGGAGGTGCACCACATCTTCCCCAAGGCGCAGCTCTACAAGCGGAACTGGTTGCGCTCGCTCGCCGACGAGGAC
>JANPFJ010000519.1:0-8481 GCA_031423355.1 Gemmatimonadaceae bacterium
ACGGCGGCGCAGCAGATCGCGCTGCTCGAGACATCTGACGCGGAAGTCGTGGCGTTGCGATCGACGTCAGACGCGGCGGCCAATGACCACTGGTTCGCCATGCTCAAGTATCTCACCGTCTGGGGCTACTGCACGTCCGAGGTCGCCATGCGTGACACGTTGCACACCTACCCCATGCCGATGCGGTACGATGGCAACGCGCTGGTGGACGCATGACGCGCGACATCGCACCGGTGTACGACGCCATCGTCATCGGTTCCGGCATGACGGGGGGCTGGGCGGCGAAGGAGCTGACGCAGCGTGGTCTGCGGACGCTGGTGCTCGAAGCCGGCCGATCGCTGACGCCGGAGGCTGATTCACGCGAGCATGTGCAACCCTTCGACATGCCGTTTCGCGGTCTCGGTGACCGTCGCGTGATCGAGGCGCGCCAGGCGGTGCAGAAGCGATCCGTGAGCTTCGACGAGATCAGTCATCAGTTCTGGACCGACGATGTCGACAATCCGTACAGTACGCCGGATGACAGGCGTTTCGACTGGTTCCGCGCGCGGCAGATGGGCGGCAAGTCGGTGATCTGGGGTCGCCAGGTCTATCGCATGAGTGATCTCGACTTCGAGGCGAACCTGCGTGATGGCATCGCGGTCGACTGGCCGATCCGCTACGCCGATCTTGCACCCTGGTACGATCGCGTCGAACGGTTCATCGGCGTCTCCGGTCAGGCGGAGCAACTCCCGCAGCTCCCCGATGGCGCATTCCTGCCACCGATGGCACTGAACTGCGTCGAACAGCAGGTACGTGACAGGATCGCCGCACGGTATGGGCGTGAACGGGTGATGACCATCGGTCGGGTGGCGGTGTTGACTGCGCTGCACAATGGTCGGGCACCGTGTCACTACTGCGGCCCCTGTCAGCGCGGCTGTTCCACCCGCTCGTACTTCAGCAGCATCAACTCCACGCTGCCTGCGGCCCAGGCCACCGGCCGTTTGACGCTGCGCCCGCACAGCATCGTGCGTGCGCTCGACTTCGATCCGAAGCGCAAGCGGATTTCTGGCGTGCGCGTGATCGATGCGCAGACCGGGGCGGAACACCGCTACTCGGCCCGCATCGTCTTTCTCTGCGCATCAGCCATCGAGAGCGCACGACTGCTGCTCAATTCCACGTCGCCGGCGTTTCCCAACGGGCTGGCCAATTCGAGTGACCAGGTCGGCCGGAACGTGATGGATCACATCAAGTGGGGCGGTGCCACCGGGACGATCGACGGGTTCACCGATCGACGCGTGATCGGGGAGCGTCCGAACGGGATCTATGTGCCGCGATTCCGGAACGTTGCCTCGAAGCATCCGGATTTCACTCGTGGCTATGGATTTCAGGGGGGCGCCGGTCGCGGTGGATGGGCCTCGGCAACTCGCGCTCCCGGCATTGGACTGGCCTTCAAGGAGCGTCTCACGCAGCTGGGTCCGTGGGGCATGACGTTCAACGGCTACGGCGAGATGCTGCCACGCGAATCAAATCGTGCAACCGTGCACCCCACACTCGTCGATCGCTGGGGGGTGCCGTCGCTGCACATCGAGGCGCAGTGGAGCGAGAACGAACTCGCCATCCATCGGGACATGAACATCACGGCGTCCGAGCTGCTCGATGCCGCCGGGGCGAGAGACATCCGTGCTCACACGCATGGACCCAGCACGCCCGGAAACGCCAATCATGAAATGGGCACCGCACGGATGGGGCGCGACCCGAAGACTTCCGTGCTGAACAGTCGCAATCAGGCGTGGGACGCGCCGAATCTGTTCATCACCGACGGAGCCTGCATGACGTCGAGCGGCTGGCAGAATCCATCGCTCACGTACATGGCGCTGACGGCGCGGGCGTGTGCGTTTGCCGTCGCCGAATTGACGCGACGGAATCTCTGATGCGACAACTGCGCCGCGTGGTGTGCCTGCTTCTGCTCCTCGGCATGGCGCCCGGACGCGTCGCGGCGCAGGCGAGCCCGATTGCACCGGTGGCAACGCTGGTCGCCCGTCGCGCGCATGCCATGGCGATGGTGGGTCGTGGCATCCTGCTGGTTCGGGCCACACCAACGGTCATGAACGCGAGTGAAGATGGTCTGCGCCAGGATCCGACTTTTCTGTATCTGACCGGCCTGCCGAATGCGGTCGCGGCGGTGCTGGCGATTGATGTGGACCGACGTGAAACATGGCTGTTCGTACCGGATGCGGGTCGCTTGCCAGGATTTGGGGCAGTGATGCGCGCGCCATACGCCTACGTCGCGCCGGGTGCGGCGACGGCAACCGCGCTTGGCATCGATCACGTGGTGTCGTGGCGCGAACTGGAGGCGTTTCTCGACCGGCGGATCGCGCAGGATTCGGCGCTGGTCCTGCGAGGTCCGTTCACGAACGGTGCCTCGGCGTCACACCCTGCGGTGCTGGCAGGCAGCGATGCGGCAGGCATGTGGGAGCAGACTCTCCGTACTCGCTGGCCGATGGTGCAGCTGGCGGAGGGGCCCGATGAGGATGAGCTCCGCGAGGTCAAGTCAGCGGATGAGATCGCGGCATTGCGCACCGTCGCTGCCAGCAGCGCATCAGCGCTGATCGCCGGCCTGCGCGCACTGCGACCGGGGCGGCGTCAGCGTGACGCCGAGTCCGACGTCCTCGCCGCCTGCGTGCACGCGGGTGCTGACGGTGTGTCCTTCTGGCCCTGGGTGATGACGGGTGTGAACGCCGACATTGTCAGTGCGATTCAGTCGCTCGGCGACTCACGCTTTCGCGATCGCGTGATGCAGGCGGGGGAATTGGCGCGCATCGACGTTGGCTGCCGGCAGGCACACTACGAAGGAGATGTGGGTCGCACTGCGCCGGTCGCTGGTCGCTTCACCGCAGAACAGCGCGAAGCGTGGGAGTTGTTCGTGGGCGCGTATCGCGTCGCGGTGCGCGCCATGCAGCCCGGGATTCCGGCCAGCGACATTTTCGTCGTCTGGCGCGGCGAGATCCAGCGGCGACGCCGCGGGCTCACGAGCCGGTTCGCGCGTCGGACGGCCGAAGTTGCACTCTCATCAGAAGGCGGTCGTTTCTGGGAGATCCACGGCGTCGGCCTGGCCAGCGCCGAAGGGAATGTCGACACGCTGCGCGTCGGGCAGGTCGTCGCGTTCGAGCCGATCCTGACGGTGGATGGCGTGGGGCTCTATCTCGAGGACATGATCCTGATCACCGCCGATGGCGCCGAGGTGTTGACGCGCGGGCTGCCGTACTCGGCGGACGAGATCGAGGCGGTGATGCGGGCGGCGCGGCCGGCAACACCACGTCGTCGGCCGCGCTGAGAGCAGGCGAGTTTCGCGCGTCGATTGGAGCATGAGCCCAGAAGGGCCGTGACTGCGAGCTACAGCACCAGTGCGCGCACGGTGACAGTCGTGCTCACCAATGGCGCCGCGTTCTCGATTCCGGTCGCGATGATCCCGGGGCTTGCCACTGCCAAAGACGCCGATCTCCGCGCGGGAAAACGGGAAGAAGGGCGGCCGGCCGAGGAAGTCCATGAACCACGCAGGTTGATGATGGTCAGAGCAGCGTACGCGCCGCTTCAGTCCACCGCCGCCCACGTGTGCACCGGCTGCTGCGTGTCGGCCCGGGCCGCGTACTCCGCCACCAGCTGCGTCAATGCATTCTGGCGCGAGTGCCCGCGCCGCAAGGTGTGCAACGCGGACCGCTGCCAACTGGCCCCGGACTGTGCGACATCGATCCGATCGGCGATCACCGACAGGCAACGGCTGCGTTCCGCCGCATCGACGCCGAGTGCGATCAGGCCACGCTCGGCCACCGGGAGCAGCGAGGTCGCCAACTCGCGCACGTGCCGCTCCTGCGGTGACGCGCCTGACGCACTTGGCCAGAGCAGCACAGCGTTCATGCCGTCGCGTGCCGCACGGTAGAAGCTCGTCTCCGCCAGATTGAACGGGATACCGTCCAGGAGTCCGTCGATCTCCTCGGCCAGCCCCATGGTCAGACCGAGCATGAAGGCGGCGTTGGCCATCATGTCGGCAATCGTCGGGCCGCCCGGCAGCGCGCGGTACTCGATCCGAAGGTGTCCGCTGCCGCTGGCGTCGTAGATCGCGCGATTCCAGCGCCACACGGTGCCCTGATGCAGACGCAGCTCCGCGAGGCGTGGCACCGTCGCGTCAGGCTCGTCGACATGTTCTTCATCACACACCGGGAAGATCGGCGGATGCAACCGCACAGCATCCGCGAAGAGCTCAGGTGCGCCTTTTCGCACCCAGCCATGCCCGAACGCCACGCGAGCCGGCCGGTGCCATGTCAGATCATTGGCGCTGCGCGCATCGACACTCTGCTTGAAGACCGCGATTCGTGTCTCGTCCCACAGCAGGTGATCGAGAAACACGGGAGAATTGCCCGCGATGGCCACCGCCAGCAGGGTGGCCAGTTGCGCCGCATTGTAGGTGTCGGCAAACCGTGAGGCCGGGACACGCAGATGAACCTGAAACGACGTGTTCGCCCCTTCGAGCATGACGCCGTCATTGTCGATCGCGAGTGGTTCCTCGCCATGAATACGGATGTGCGCCGGGCCGTTGCGGAGGCGCGTGACCGCGCGCCCGAGCGCGCGATAGCGTGGCAGGTTGGTCATCGCGTCCGGCGTGACATCCTCCGGCAGCACGGACGGCAGGATGCCGATCGGCACCACGCGCGCGCCATGGCCGGCCGCGATCGGCGCGAGTCGCGCCATGAGCGTCGTGATTTCGGCGCCGAGTGCGGCGAAGGGAGCGCCGGCCGCCAGCACCGGCGTCAGGTTCAACTCGAGATTGAAACGCGCAATCTCGACGGTGCCGCGCGGGTCATCGAGTTCGCGGAGCACCGCGATGTTGCACGGGTTCGGCCGCCAGTCGTCGCCAACAAGCGGCAATTCGAGTTCGGCGCCGATGCTGGCTGGCCCGTCACCGAATCCGGGTTGCGCACAGACTCGACCAAGGTGCGCAACCTGTGCGGTCAGTCGCTCACCGAAACGCGCGTAGTCGGCGTCGGTGAAGGTGTCTCGAGTAATCGCGATCGCCATCAACGCTCCCCGGCTCTTGTCGCTCGGGGGAGTTGCCCACCCGAGATCAGCCCTGTGCGCGCCGCCAGTCTGCCGACGCGTCGACGAACTGCTTGAAGAGATGCCGCGTGTGCGGATCCGTCAATTCGAAGACTTCGGGGTGCCACTGCACGCCCACGATGAAGGCGCCCTCCTCATCCAGCTCGACCGCTTCCACCAGCCCGTCCGGCGCGATGGCGGTGGCTGCCAGACCGCGACCGATGGTCTTGAGCCCCTGGTGGTGCATGGAGTTCACCGTGTAGCGATCGACCTCCATGGCGTGACGGAGGCGTGATCCTGGCGCGATGGTCACCTCATGGGCGAGATGGTCGCGCTCGAACCCGCTGTTCGGGAAGTAGTCGTGCTTGATCGCCCCGTCGTACTGCGCGTCCAGATCCTGCCAGAGTGAACCGCCCTGCGCGACGTTCAGCACCTGGGCGCCCCGGCAGAGGCCGAGGTATGGCTTCCGGTCCTCGACGGCCCACTTGGCCATCAGGATCTCGGTACGGTCGCGCGACGGATCGATGTTGCCAAGCCGCTCATGGGGCGCCTCACCATACGTGGACGGATCCATGTCGACCCCGCCCGGCACGAGAATCCCGTCCACGCGCTCGTACAACTCACGCAGCGTGTCCTCGTCGTCATCCAGCAGCGGCACCAGGCAGGGAACCGCCCCCACCAGCGACACGGCCACGTAGTAGCGCTGGTTCATCACGACCGACTGGGGCAGCCCGGCGGGGATGCCGTCGATGGACTGCAGCGTCTGGGTCGTGACGGCAATCAGGGGGCGATAGCGTGCCATACAGGTGCGGGATTGGGGACGACGTGCCGCGCGACTGGCCGATGAGTATAACGGTATCGTCACGACGATTGGCCGTCTCAAGTCGATACGCCAGAGCTAGCTGAGAGGGCACCGCGGGTCAGTCGACCTGCGCGCCCTCTGCCCGACGGACGACTGCCCTGCAGCGGACGACCGCTCTGCGGCGGACGCACACCGGCGCCATCGAACAAACGAACTCGTGACGCGGCACCAGAGTTCCCACCCCTCCGAATTCGCCGTCCGCAGCCAGAGGCGCCCGATGGCGGCTCTGGGGTCCGACCCGCGGCGCGTCGACGAGTTGACCGGGCTCGAGTGTTAAGACCGGGCTCAACCATGCCGAGACTGGATCGGAGTGTGCGGTCGAGCCCGTCTGGCCCTGCCACATGCGACCACTCCCGCGACGATGCGGACCGGTTCAGCGCTTGAGGGGCATCCACGGATGGCTCCGTCGACGACGAGCAGGCTCCGCCATGTGTCGCTGCGTCAGCGACACCACTCCGGAGATCCAGCCGCGTATGAACAGCCCCCAGAACCGCAACCGCGTGTCGGTGCTCGTCCTCAGCGTCCTCCTCGCCGCGCCCGTGCATGCGCAGCCCCTGATCGCATCAGCCGCCACGCGAGTGGATACCACCGGCGTGCGTGTGGATTCAGCAACAGCGGCGAAGCCGAAAGAGGATGACGCCGCACCAGTGCTCGGCCTCAAGCTCTCCGGCTATGTCGAAACGGCGTTCAATGTGTCGAGCCGGCCGAATGGCAGTGCCATCACTGGGCGGCTGTACGAGCGGACGAACAATCAGTTCTCGCTCAACGCGCTCAAGCTGACCATCGACCGGGCCTTCGACCCGACCAAGATGGATGCGGGCCTCCACGCCGACATGGTGTTTGGCCAGAACGCCCAGATGCTGCAGTCAGCCGGCTTCAACCTTGGCCCCAACGGTGACGTCTACCAGCTCTACGGCACGCTGAACTTTCCGACGTCGAACGGCAATGGCGTCCAGGTGCGCGTGGGTCGCATGGCCACGTTCATGGGCGTCGAACTGATCGAGACACCGCTCAATCCGAACCTCTCCATCGGCAACGCCTTCATCTACGTCGAGAATTTCACGCAGACGGGCGTCAGTGTCGAGCATCGCTTCAACCGCGTCGTCGATGCCCAGGTTCGCGTGCTCAATGGCTGGGATCAGGTGCAGGATGTGAACGAGCGCCTGTCGTACATGGCGCGCCTCGGCCTGACTCCAGATGCGGCGACCTCGATCTCGTTCGTGGGCTACGTCGGCCCGGAGCAGGCCAGCAACAACCGCGCGCTGCGCAGTGGCGCAGAAGTGATGCTGAGCCGGAAAGTCGGCAAGGTCACCGCGACGGTGCAGGGCGACGTGGGTCGTGAGCAGCGCAACGACGCGCTGGCCGATCCGACGAGCGCCGCGGCCTGGTGGGCCGCCAGCAGCTGGCTGGTGGTCGACGCAACGCCGAAAGTGGGCGTGGCGCTGCGTGCCGACTACGTGAATGACCGCAACGCCGCGCGGACCGGTGCGGCGTTCGGGATTGCCGGCGGTCCGCAGCACCGGCTCGGCAGCGCGACGGCGACACTCAACGTCAAGAGCTTCCCGAACATGCTGTTGCGTCCGGAAGTGCGGTTCGACCGCTCGAACCAGCTCGTGTTCGGATCGAAGACGAGTCAGTTCACCTTTGGTATGAGCGCGGCGTACCTGTTCTGAGGAGCGGCGGTCGTCGTGACGGGCGCCGGGTGGGTCCTGGACTGAACGCACGCGACGCGCCTGAACGGCAGAGCGCCGGGACGGAATGCACGAACGCAGATTGATGAGGCCGGGCCCCGCAGCGGCGGGTGTCCGGCCTCGTCCATTTGTACTGCCCATGCCACCTCACTCGGCCCGCCCTGACCATGCCACGCATCAGCCCGGGCCAGAAACCGATTTCCGACTGCCTGATTCCGTCCCGCGAGCTACGGCAGAACGGTGGGGAAGTACCGCCCGGAGCGCAGGACGACGCGCGCGCCAGACGAACGCACGTTGGTGGGCGACAGAAAGAACGAGTTTGCCTTGAACAAAAAGCCGCGACGCACCCTCAACACCGAGACGATAAGATCGTAGCTCCGGTCGTAGTTGGCGATGTCACTCGAGCTGATCACGGTCGTAGCGCCTGGAATTATTAGACCGGGCGACCGATTCATCCACAAATGCTCGCGGTACGCATGGTTGCTCGAGCGAATGCTCAGCACTTCAGCCAGAAGCGCGCAGGCCACCCACGCCTCCCGAGCAAAGTTGGCGTCCGCGCAAGGGAGAGGAAGGCGCGGGCGCGAACGACGACGTCGCGCACGGTGCCACGTCGCGATGCTGCTCGCGCGCGTTGAGAAGCATCGGCTACAACCCGCTGGTGGAATCAGTGCGGGGTGACAATCCGCGATGCGGATGGCTCGGCCGATAGTCCGGTGCCCCCCGGTGGCCACCCAAACTCCCCCACTCGTGGCCACCCCAAACTCCCCCAGGTGGCGTGAGGGCGTGCGCCTCTAATCCGGGGGCCACCCGCGGGACGTTACGCTGCCTCTCTCACCGCGGTGAGGGAGGAAGGAGTGA
>JANPFJ010000520.1:0-17783 GCA_031423355.1 Gemmatimonadaceae bacterium
AGATGATCATGACTTCCCGCCCGCGATGGTGACCTTGGCGCCGTTGCCAAGCGCTCCGACATTGCCGACGATGACGCGATCGCCTGCCACGAGACCCTCTTTCACTTCGGCCACACCATTGCCGTCATCGATGACGCCGAGAATGACGTTGCGCTTCTCGAGCGCGCCACCGACGAGTCGCCAGACGAACGGTGGTGCATCCGCGTTCTGTGACTGGCGAATTGCCGTCGTCGGCACCAGCAGCGCGCCCTCCCTGCTTTCGCCGATCACGCGACCACTGGCGAAGGTGTTGCCCTTGATCCTGCCGTTGGCATTGGGCACGCGCACATAGACGGTGACGCTGCGTGACACGGGGTCCACCGTCGGGCTGACACGGGCGACGCGAGATTCGACCATGCGATCATCAAAGTTCAGGCGGACGACCTGTCCCGGCTGCACCAGATTCGCCAGGCGGGCGGGCACGTTCGCGGCCAGCTCGAGACTCTCGTTCCGCACCAGTGTGAACAGCGGTGTGCTGGTCGAGACGCGCTCACCCGGTTGGACGCTGCGGACATCGATGATCCCGCTGGATGGTGCCAGGACGCGGGTATCTCCCGAGGCGGCGGTGGCCGCACCAAGTCGTGCCTCGCTGGCGGCGACGGCGGCTTGTGCGGCGATCACCGACTGCCGTGCCGCACGATTTTCCTGTTCGGCAATAGCACCCGCCTTGAACAGTGCGGCGGACTGCTCGGCGGCCCAGCTAGCCGTCTGCAACTGCGCACGCGCCGCTTCCCGGTCGGCCTCGGCACCGCGGCGGCCACTCTCCTGCTGGCTGGATTCGAAGCGCGCCAGCACCTGCCCTGCACTCACCCGCTGTCCCTCCTGCACGTAGACGGCGCTGATGTCGCCATTCAGTCGACTGCGCACCTGGATGGTTTCGATCGGGCGCAGATTGCCCGACACGGCAACGGCGTTCTCGATGACACCAAGCTTGAGCGTCGCCACGTCAGTCGCCGCGAGAACCACGCCGCCGCGACCGCCTGGGCCACCCGGTCGTGCACCGGGTGCAGTGCCCGTTGCGCCGCGCGGTGCTCCGGCAGCGGGTTTTGGTTCCGCCGCGTCACCGGTCCTCGAACACGCGGTCACGAGTATGAGCAGTCCTCCGGCAAGGAGGTTCGCTCGGGGGATGATTTCAGCGATCCGTCGTGACACGATCGGCTCCACGGTCAGTGATGCGCATCGCGCCGCCGTCAGGCAGCGGAATCGGGCGACCAGTCGCCCGCGCCAGTTCGGCGGCGGCAAGGAATACGTCGTAGATGGCCCGCGCGGCATTCACCTGTGCGCGAACCAGATTCAGTTGTGCATCGGAGACGTCGAGGGTGGTGCCGACGCCCCGTGTATTGCGCAGCACGGCCAGCTCGTACGCCTCGGTGGCCTCAGCGACGGTTTCGCGCCGCGCGTCGAACAAGGTGCGCGCCCGCGCGAATTCGGCGCGTGCGGCGGCGCCTTCGAGCGCCACCTGCTCGCGAACCAATGCCAGCTGGATGCTCGACTGATCCACCTGCGCGTGAGCGTTCTCGATATTGGCCTTGGTGCGCAGGCCATCGAAGATCGGCCAGGCGACCTGAAATCCGAAGTTGCGATCGGTGAACCAGCCGTTGTTCTGGCAGAGGCGGGTTGCCGCGGTTCCCGGTGGGCAGAATGTATTGCTGGTGGCGCCCCGGCTGGTCGGCAAGCCGTTGCTGCCGGGCAACGCCAGAAAGCCTGACGTGAGGGTCGCCGTGATCGACGGAAGCAGATCCGCCCGAGCGACCTTCACCCCGGCCTGGCGTGCAGCCAGGGTCATCTCCGCTGCGCGGACCGCCGCGCGCGCCGGCCCGGTGGCCGGCGATGTGTCGACCGTCGCAAGGAGGCGGCGCAGCGCGAGGGTATCGAGTTCCGAGGTGAGCACCATCGCGCGTTCGGCCGGCACATTCACCAGACGCCGGAGATTGAGCACCGCGATCGCGTAATCGTTCTGCGCCTGCACGACAGCCGGTTCGAGGTTGGCCCGCTCCACCTTCAGGCGTAACACGTCGTAGCGCGACGCGCGTCCGGCGGCCTCGAGTTGCTGCGCCTGCGTCACTCGCTCGGTCGCGAGTTGGAGATTCCGCTGCTGAATGGCGATCAGCCGATTGGTGAACAGCGCGTTCAGGTACGCGCGTTCAACGTCGACGACGAGCTGCCCGCGCACTTCGGCCGTGCTCGCCCTGGCGGCGCCACGTGCGGCGCTGGCTGCCTTGGATCCTGCCACGACGCGCCCGCCGAGAAAGAGTGGCTGCGAGAGTTGTGCGCTGGCCGTGTAGTTGTATGCCTGCGCGAAGACGGCGCCGACGATCGCCGCACGTGCATTCTCGACGACCTGGTTGTACCCGCTGGTGAGGCGCAGTTGTGGCATGCCGGTGGAGCGGGCGAGGCCAATCTGGGCGTTGGCGATATCGATCGAGGTGTTTGCCGAGCGGACTTCCTCGCCGTCGCGCATCGCGCGAAGGATGGCCGCGTCGAAGGAGAGGGGCAGCGTATCGCCGGCGGCCGGTCGTTCGGCGCGAGGCAGCGGCACCGGTAGCGACTGCGCCCCGCCCGAGGTACCGGCGGTAGCGAAAACCACGACGACGACAAAACGCCCGAGCGTGCCGGTCGGGCGATACTGGGATTGGGCTGACATAGTGACCCTTGTACGCCGCGGACGGGGGAAACGTTTGCGCCAAACGGATGGCGCGACCCCTCCGGAGCCCTCAGCTGGCGGCGAGCCGCCGGGTCATGACGACCTGAAGTGCCTTCACGACCTGCGGATCGAGGAGGGCGCCGGCGACCGTTCCGAGGTAGGCGAGAGAGTCGTCGGCGCGCATCGGGTCGCGATAGGCGCGTTGGGATGTGAGCGCATCAAAAGCGTCGGCGCCGGCCAGAATCCTGCCGCCGAGCGTGATGTGCTCACCTTCGATGCCTCGTGGATAGCCGCTCCCATCCCAGTGCTCGTGGTGATCATGGATGAACCCAAGCACATGCTCGAGCTGCTGCAGTGGGCGGAGAATCTCGATCCCGATTCGCACGTGCTGCTTGACATGCTCGAACTCGGTGACCGTGAGCGTGGAAGGCTTGTTCAGGACTTCTTCGCGGATTCCGATCTTGCCCACGTCATGCAGGCGACCCGCGAGACGGATTCGCTCGACCACGTCCTGGTCCTGTCCCATTTCAACGGCCATTTCCGCCGCCAGATCAGCGACGCGCTGCGAGTGGCCGCGGAGGTAAACGTCCTTCGCTTCCATGGCGATGATCAGCGTTTCGACCACGCTGACCGACAGCAGGCGGAGTGACTCCTTCTCCTGCTCCAGCTCGGCGGTTCGCAGCTCGACCTCGGCTTGAATCCGGGTGTCGAACCGCTCCTTGTCCATCCTCGTCAGTCGCCGGGCCAGGGCGCGGATCACCGCGTCCTGAAGCGCGCGCAACTCGATTGGCTTGACGAGGTAGTCCACCGCGCCACCGGCCAGGACGTGGGCGGCGGTCGGCGCGTCATTGACGGCGCTGAGCATCATGACGGCGAGACTCGGGTCGCGCGCGAGAACCTTTGGAAGCAGTTCCGGACCGGAAAGACCGGGCATGCGGACATCGCAGATCATTGCGTCGAACGTGTTCGTCTCGAACAGGTAGAGCGCGTCGGTGCCGTTGGCGGCGGAGAGGACGTCATACCCGCAGCGCTGAAGAAAGCGGACCATCGCCACGCGAATCGACTCGTCGTCATCGACGACAAGAATTCGGGCGAGTGGGGGCGGGGCGGGCTTCGGAGCCAGCGCAGGCAATACGGTAGTCACGAATACGACGGAGGAGAGCCGATGCGGAGGGGGATCGCCAGTCGACGAATGGTACGCCCATCGTCCGTGCGAATGACTGAAATGGTAGCACCATGCAGCTCCAATTCAGAAGGGATGACGCCAACGGGCGCGCCATCATCAGCGACGGTGAGGACCACCAGGCCTCCGTCCAGTGCTGCCCGGATGTCAATCCGCCGTCGGGCTGAACCGAGCAGGGCGGTCTCTGACGCGACCAGCGCGGATGCCAGCCAGTCGCGCATGGCCCCGGCCGGCCAGGGCACCGGCGGCAGCGCTGGATCGATCTCTACAATGGCGGTGATGGTCAGCGCCCGTTGCGTCTCCGCACGTTGGCGCATGATGTCGAGGACGACCGCACCGACCTCGACGGCATCCATCTCGTCGTCGGCGTCATCTGCCAGATCGCGCAGCGTGCGCGTGGCGTCCGTCGCCTGTTGCGCGCTCCGTTGAATCAGCACGACCAACTCGTGGAGATCATCTGACAAACGCTCGTCAGCGAGCAGCTCAGTCAGCGCGCTGATCCCTGCGATCGGGGATGCCAGGTCGTGCAATCGGCCCGAGAGTGCGCCGCGAAGCGCGTGCACTGATTCGAGTCCAGGGTCGGTCGGTGTCCGCGCGACCCGCGCGAGCAGGACGCTGAGTGCGCGTGCGAGCGTCCCGGCCTGCTGTTCGATGCGCCGCGTTGCATCGTGCGGCACGGCACGGTCCGGGTCAAACACAAGGTCCACGCGACCGACCGCCACATCGTCATCGATCAACGCGATCGACGCGCCGGGGAGCGCCGGCACCAGCGATCGCCATCCTTCCGGCACCAGCTGGCGCGCGTCGGGGAGCTGCACGATGTGCCGCTGTCGCGCGAGCTGTTCGGCGCGTTCAGGATCAAGCGGTGTGCGGACGCCACGGAGTGCCGCGAGCGCGCCGAGTGACGCCGAGAATCGGAGACTGCCACTGGTACGGTCGCGGACGGCGATACTGACACCGAGGAGTGCAGGATCGTCGAGCCGATGGATCGTGGCCGACGTGAAGTCGTCGACCGTCACCGCTGACGCCGCGTCGAGCAGCATCGGCGCAATGAAACCTGCTTCGCTTCGGACCGTCGCGTCGTCGTTCGTGACACTCGTCTCCGCCCCACGTCGGCGGAGTACGAGCGCCGCGAGCGCACCAAGCTCGAAGGCGAACGTGCCATCGGCGACCGTGAACAGTCGGGCCGGTCCGCCGATGATGGAGATGACGCCGACGGCATGCTCACGATCAACCAGGAGCGGCGCGGCGACCGCGCGGACAGGAACACGCGCAATGACGGTATCGCTCCATCTGACACCGGTACTCGGATCCGCGAAGACCGCCGCATGCGCAGTCAGTGCCCGGGCCGCGAAGGCGCGATCACGCGGAACGCGCGCGCCTGCGTGAACCGGGACTTCACCATGTGCTGCCACGACCACCAGCGCGTCAGTGTCTTCCATGGTGAGTCCAACCCATGCACCAGCGCCCTGCAACGTCTCCACCGCAACAGCCAGCAGGCGCGCAAAGGCGGCGTGTGTGGTTGGCAGCGTTTCAATTTCTGTTGCCAGTGCGCGCAGCCGCCGCGAGCGCAACCCATCGTCGGCGGTGCCCCCCCCGCGTGATGCGCCACCCGCCGTTGATTCTGCGAATACGGCTGGAGGGCCGAGGTCCGGTACTGCAGGCACCGGCGCGTCGATGCCGCGAAATGGCGACTCAGGCATCGACGCTCACCATCACTACTCCGCGAACTCGACGTTGACCGTGTGCGGAATCAACCCCGCATCCGTGCCACGTTGCAGAAAGAGCTGCACCGCCGCGCGCCCTGCATCGCCGTAGTCGAGTGTCCATTCATTCACATACATACCGACAAACGTATCCGCTTGTCCGCGATCAAGCCCACGCGCGTACTTCATCGCGTGGTCGAGAGCGGCACGGCGATGCGTGAGCCCATAGGCAATACTTTCGCGCAGGTGCCGGCTGATCATGCCGATGAGGTCGGGACCGAGGTCCTTTCGAATCACGTTGCCGCCGAGTGGCAGCGGCAACTCTGTTTCCTCGTGCCACCAGACACCGAGATCGAGGAGCATGTGCAGGCCGCGCTCGCCGAACGTCAGCTGCCCTTCGTGGATGAGCAGGCCGAGATCGACGGTGCCGTCGAGGACGGCATCCTCGATCTCGTCGAACGGAATGAAGACGGCTTCGAAGTCGGGTTCGAACAACCGCAGTGCGAGGTACGCACTGGTCAGTGGACCGGGCACGGCAATGCGTGCGCCCTTGATCGCGTCGGGCCCGCGCTTCATGCGCCCGACAACGCGCGGACCATACTTGTCGCCCATCGATGCGCCGTGCGGCAGGAGCGCATAGTGATCAGCGAGGTAGGCGAATGCGTGGATCGACACGGCCGTGACTTCGAGTTCCTGCTTTCGAGCCCGCTGATTCAGCGTCTCGATGTCCTGCAGCTGGTGGATGTAGGCGAGCCCTTCGGTGTCGATCTTTCCTTCCGCGAGCGCATAGAACATGAATGCGTCGTCGGAGTCGGGGCTGTGTGCGACAGTGATGGTGCGAGTCGGTTCCATAGTGTTCAGGAAGATCTGCAGAATTGGCGTGGGCTGCGCTGGTTCGCGCTCGGCGAAAGGCCAAGGCGCGACGAGGCGCCGGACATGCGTCCGGCAACGAGAAGCAACGCTGGAATTTGTTTGGTCACTTGACGTTCCGTCGCGCACGGGCGAGCGCGCTGTCGAGATCGATCTGGGTCACTTGATACTCCGGCAGGTTCTTCGCGCGTTCCGATGCGTTGGCGGCGATCAATCGGCGGTCGAAGTCGGCCTGCGCGCTGAACGCCTTGCGCATGCCTGCCGCGGTGCTGGCCAGACTCAGGCCGAGCAGATGCGTTGACGAACCCGCAAGAATCGTGTCAGCCTGCGCGGTGGCGATCTCCTTCACTTCGGCCAGCTCTGCGATTCGACCGAGCTCGAAACGCTGCAAGACCGAGGGTGTCGGCAGGCTCTGGAATGACATCAGTGCCATGGGTGCAAAGAACTGCACCGAATCACGCTTCCCCTGTTCGGCGAGCGAGACGACGCGGTTGAACAGACGCAGTGCTCGCTCGTCCGGGCTCATCGCGGAGATGTCGGGGGCACGCACTGGGCGCTCCGCTGTCGAATCGAGCCCCCCCGGTGCGGGTTCGGTGACGAATGGCCCGGCGGCTTGCGGGGCGGCCGCCACGGCCGATTCCGCGACGGGTCGCTTCCCGAATCGCTGGCCCGCGACCAGGGCGATCAGTGCGAGGAGCGCGATGGCAGCCACTGCCCACGGCAGTGTCTGGTTGGGAGCCTGCGATCGGGCCGCGCTGGGCGCGGGCGATCCGGCAGACACGACGGCATCACCAACGGCTTGGCCGCACCGATGACAAAATCGGGCGCCGGACGAGAGCTGTGCGCCACAGGCCGCACAGAATGCTGACGACATGGTTGGATCGGGAAGAGAGCAGGCGGCGCAGGGCTGCGCTGTGATAGCCCAACAATCTAGCGCGCTCCATGGGTCCCTCGCTGGCGATCCGTGCTTGCGGACGATGCCGGACGAGGGGATGGCCGGCGCCACACCTCCCGGCGGGACGTACGTTTCCGTCATGACACCAGACACGCCAGCCGCGAACGCGCCGCGGACCGCCGGAGCCGGGGAGATCGAGGTGCTGCTCCGGGAACACGACATCCGGTTCCTCCGCCTGCAGTTCACCGACATCCTGGGTGTAATCAAGAATGTCGAGATTCCCCGCAGCCAGTTCAGGAAGGCGCTGGCGGGGGACATCCTGTTCGACGGCAGCTCGATCGAGGGGTTCGTGCGCGTGGAGGAGAGCGACATGCTGCTGAAGCCCGACCTCTCGACCTATCGGGTACTGCCGTTCGGACCGCCGGGCGCGCAGGTGGCGCGGCTGATCTGCGACATCTCGATGCCCGATGGGACGCCGTTTGCGGGGGATCCGCGCGGGCGGCTGAAGGCGCTGCTGGACCGGGCGGCCGCGATGGGGTTCACGATGAACGCCGGTATGGAAGCGGAGTTCTTCCTGTTCAAGCAGGACGCGGCCGGCAAAGCGACGACGGATACGCATGACGTGGGTAGCTACTTCGATCTGGCGCCAGTGGATCTGGGCGAAGAGGCGCGGCGGGCGATCGTCGACACCCTCGAGCAGATCGGCTTCGAGGTGGAAGCGAGTCACCACGAGGTGGCACATGGCCAGCACGAGATCGACTTTCGCTACGCCGACGCGCTGACGACCGCCGACAACCTGACGACGTTCCGTTTCGTGGTGAAGCAGGTGGCGCAGCGATTCGGCCTGAGCGCGAGCTTCATGCCGAAGCCGATCTTCGGGCAGAATGGCAGCGGCATGCATACGCACCAATCACTGTTTCGGGGCGCGGAGAATGCGTTCTGGCAGCCGGACGCGCCGTACGAACTGAGCGAGACCGCGCTGCACTACATCGGCGGATTGCTCAAGCATGCGCGCGGGTATTGCGTCGTCACGAATCCGCTGGTGAACAGCTACAAGCGACTGGTGCCCGGTTTTGAAGCGCCGATCAATGTCGCGTGGAGCATGCGCAACCGGTCGCCGATGCTGCGGATTCCGGCGCGTCGTGGAACGGGGACGCGGGTGGAGCACCGGCTACCGGATCCGAGTGCGAATCCGTATCTGGCGCTGGCGGTGATGCTGGCGGCTGGCCTCGACGGTATCGACACACAGGCGGATTCACGCGAGCCGGTGGATACGAACATCTTCGAGATGAGTCATCGCGAGAAGCGGCGGCTCAGGATCGACGACCTGCCTCGGGATCTGAACGAGGCGTGTGATGAGCTGGAGAAGAACGATGTGATCCGGGAGGCGCTGGGGGAGCACATCTTCGAGCATTTTCTGGCGGCGAAGCGGGCGGAGTGGAGCGAGTTTTCGGCGCAGGTGTCGAGTTGGGAGGTGGAGCGGTATCTGATGAAGTACTGACACTGGCGGTGCCGCCCGTGCCGAAGGGTTCGAAAGGGTGGCGTGAGACCCTGACTGGGACACCCCGTTGGCGTCTCGGCACGCGATGGGTGCACACAGACGTTTCCGCTCGCCGCCGTCGGCCCGATGGTCGGCTCCCGACGATCAGAGCCAGCAGGATTCATCTGTTTGTACCGAGCGCAGCTAGATTGGGCCTTGGTAACACTGTTTCCAATTGTGGCAACAGTGTTGCCATCATGTTTTCAGGGCAATCCTGATCGATCGACCGCGCACTGGAGCCACTGCCGCCCGTGACACCCGCCAGCGTGACACCCGCCAGCGAAACACCCGCCGACCGGAATGCGGAACGCGCGAGGCTGCGTTCAGACGTTCTTCGCCATGCCGTCAGGCTGCTGGTCGACGACGGTGCGGAGGCCCTGACGGCGCGGACGCTGGCGCGAGCGGTTGGGACATCCACCAAGATCATCTACAGCCATTTCGGTGGGATGCCTGAGATTGTGGCAGGTGTGTACGGTTTCGGCTTTGCGGAGTTGAACCGGGTGCTGGCGGTCGGCGATGACCGCTCGCTGTCGCGCGTGGACCGGCTGTGGCGTGTGGCGCGAGGCTACCGGGATTTTGCCCGTGGGAACCCACACCTGTACCAGCTCATGTACGGCCAATGGGTTCGGCATCTGGCGCCGAGCGAGGCAGACCGGGGTGGCACTGCGGAGTCGCTCACCCTCGTTGCCCGCATCATCGCGCCGCCAGACGCAGCGGTTCCGGCTGTGGATGCAGTCCGGCCGTTGGCGTATGCGTTCTGGGCTGCGATCCACGGCCCGGTGAGCCTCGAGGCGGCGGGCTGGCTTCGCGCGAACGAGGCTGACGTGTTCCAGAGCGTCGTGGGTCAGGCAGTGCGAGGGGCAATCAACCCGCCGGCACGAGCTCTGCGCCTGTAGTCGGTGTCTCGTTCGGAGCAGTGGCCACACCGCCCCGGATCAGCTTCGCATCTGCGCGCACGAAGGCCAGCCGTGGCAAGACGAGCAAGACGAGGCCCACGAGCACGCGGCGGTCCCTTCGCGGCGACAGGCAGTCGGGAGGCTCGTGCGTCGCGTGGCGACACGACGGCATGCTACAACGGCGAGGTCCGGCACCGCGAGGCAAGGAGCCTGGTGGCGGCCCTGAGGTCGAGGTCCGCGAGGAGCAAGCCCTCTTTCCCGTATGGTTGAAAGCACTGCAGCGTACCCTCCGGGCGCGCGACGGCCGACGTTGTTCCTGAGCCTTCGCTCGCGCAGTTCACCGACGCGAAGTAGCAGGTGTTCTCCGCCGCACGACAGAGTATCGCCTTTTCGTGGAACGTGTTCGCGGGATCCGCGAATGTACCGGGACGATAACTCCCGGGCTCGGCGATGCTCGCATGTGGGTGAAACACGACCTGTGCGCCGCGTCGCGCGGCCCATCGCACCGTTTCCGGATAGCGCCACCCTTCGTGGCAAATCACGACACCGAACGTCAATGGTCCGGCGGTAAAGACACGACGCTCGGTGGCGAGTGCGGGATAGATGGCTTCTTCCGACGGGTCGATCTGCCCTTTGTCCTGCCACCCGGCGACAGTGCCGTCCGGATTGATGACACACGTCGTGATCTGCAATCCGCGATCAGTCACGCGTTCGGTGCCCAGGATGACGGTGATGCCGGCCGCCCTGGCGGCCGCCGCCACATCAGTCCACGCCCGCTCGAGGAACGCGGGATCCGGCGCTGGCGCACTGGTGCCCGGCCACCGATATCCGGGTACGAAACACTCAGGAAAACAGATGACGAGTGCACCATTTCGACCGGCCTCGGTGACCGCCGACACCGCCAGGAACACAGAGTCCTCCGGAGTCGCTGGAACGCGGAGGTTCGCGAGCGCGATGCGGATCGTACTCATGCTGGCAGGCCGTGGCGGTGGTGCGCCGTGTTGGCGCTGAGGGTTTCCATGGATGGGAATCCAGTGGCCTCACGAACGAATGAAACGCGGTTCTGCTGCGCGGCGACCAGAGAATCCTACTGGTGCGCGCAAAATCTCGGTTGGCGTTGAGAGTCGCAGTGGCGGCGGCATCCAGGGTCAGGCCCGTGAGTGTCGTGCCCCCGAGAACGTGGGCAGGTTGAAACTGGGGAACCCAGCCATATCGTTGTGATCCAGCCCCCCGTCAACGGGGAGGACGACCGATGACGAGATCAAAGTTTCCGGAGGAGCAGATCGCGTCCGCGTGCACCAGGCGGAGAGTGGGACGGCCGTCGCGGATGTCTGCCGCCACCTGGCGAGTGCGTCGAAGCGTCCTCTCCATAACGCCCCATCAATACACAGAGTGGCAATGAAAGCCATCGTGATTGGGTCCGGTATTGCCGGACTCAGTGCCGCGATCGCGCTGCGCAAGGCTGGCCTCCAAGTGATCCTGTACGAGCGCGCGCCTGTACTCACCGAAGTCGGCGCCGGGATCAGTCTGTGGGCCAACGCGCTGCGCGCGCTCGAGACGATCGGCGCTGGTGAGGCCGTTCGGGAACGGTTGGAACCGCTTCGCGTCAGCGAATTTCGCGGTGATGAAGGGCGTACCATCGCGGCATCGTTTCCTGCATCGAAGCTGGAGGATGCACTGGGGTACCAACCGGTCCTCGGGATGATACACCGGGCAGAATTGGTGGAAGCACTGGCCAGTTACCTGCCGGCCGACACCGCACACTATGGCTTCGACGTGACGGCGGTTCGCGATACGGGCGCACACGTTGAAGTCACCTTCACCAACGGCCATCGCGATGTGGCGGACCTGGTGATCGGCGCCGACGGAATACACTCGACGATCCGATCGATCCTTGGCGCCGCCTCGCCGCCGCGCTACTCGGGCTACACGTGCTTTCGCGGTGTCACGGCGATGCCATCAGGCATTGAGCCGGGGTATCTGGCCGAATGGTGGGGCAAGGGAAGCCGCGTGGGGATCACGACCTTACGTGATCGACGTGTCTATTGGTGGGCGACGATAAACGCGCCCCCCAATCTGCGCATTGACGATATGCGAGGGTGGCTATCCGAACGCTTCAGTTCATGGGCCGATCCTGTCCCCGGGCTGATGGCCACCACTCCAGACGGCGCATTCCTGCGGAACGATATCGTCGATCGCCCTCCCAACAGGAATTGGGTTCGAGGCCGCTGTCTGCTTGTTGGAGACGCGGCGCATCCGACGACCCCCAATCTCGGGCAGGGCGGATGCATCGCCATCGAAGACGCGGCCTGCTTGTGCCATCTGTTCGCTCAATCGATGCCGCTGGATGAGATTCTGCCAGCGTTTGTGACGCATCGATACGCCAGAACCAGCGCGATCACTCGCGATTCATATCGGCTCGGGCGCATTGGGCAGTGGAGCGGCCGGATGGCATGCGGGTGGCGCGATGCGATTGCCAGGCGACTCCTTCCTTTCATCGGCGTCCAGGAACTGCTCAAGCATGCCCGACACGTGGACCGATTTCTCGGGGAATAGCAGCGCAGATGTGTTGGCCCAATGCGACTTGTGTGTCGTGTCCGGCGCACGACACGACGCTGCTCCGTGGATCAGGTGCCGCGGGTCGCGCTGACGGTGGGGCTTCCACCCTCGTGCTCGCCAATTGTGTTCATGCTCTTGGGCACCTTGTATCTACAGAAAGGTTGAAGCTGCGGTAGATCTGATCAGGGCACCAGCTCGATGTCGTCTGGGTGGATAACACCGTGCGTTAGCCAGAGCGGCGTCCTGACCGCCGCTTCATGCCAGCCATCCCGAACCGTGAAGGTCTTCGCCACCACCGAGCAGTTCGTCACGGAGCCTCTGACGTTCGCTTGCCGTTGCGGACGTCGTGACACAACTTCACCGAGTTCGCCGTCTCGCGTCCCGATACCGAACCGCGTTGATGTCCGTCACGATACTTCCCGGACCCGAGCAACCGCTGTTCGATGGACGATTCGCCATCGAGGGCCTGCTCGGGCGCGGCGGCATGGCGGAGGTATATCGAGCCCGCGACCTGCGCCACGACCGTCCCGTGGCCATCAAGGTCATGCGCCAGGATGTCCTCGATGCGATCGGTATCGAGCGGTTCCGGCGCGAGATCATGGTGACGGGCTCGTTCTCGCACCCGCACATCCTGCCGCTGCTCGAATCCGGCGAGACAGCGGGGAAAGAGGGTCGGCGTCTGCTGTACTACGTCATGCCCTTGATCGAAGGAGAGACCCTCCGCGACCTGCTGGCGCGCGACGATCACCTCTCGGTCGACGATGCCGTGCGCATCGCACACGAGGTGCTCGAGGCGCTGCGGTACGCGCACGACGCTGGTGTCATCCATCGCGACATCAAACCAGCGAACATCCTGCTCTCAGGCGGACATGCCGTCGTCGCCGACTTCGGCATCGCCCGCCCGGTCGCGCGCCGGACAGGCGATGGACCTGATTCAGCGGAGCTGACAGTATCCGGCATCGCTGTCGGCACTCCTGAGTACATGAGCCCGGAGCAGGCGTTCGGTGGGCAACAAATCGACGGCCGTTGCGACGTCTACGCCGTAGGGTGCGTGCTGTACGAGATGCTGGTCGGAATGCCACCGTTCCACGCGACGACCGGGGCTGCCATCGTATCGCGAAAGGTTCTCGGTGCTTTCATGCCGGCCAGCGCGATGCGCCCGACGCTGCCGAAGGTTCTCGATGAGATCATCGCTCGGGCGATCAGGCCGGATCCGGTCGATCGCTACCCGTCAGCCGAGGCCTTCCTGGCCGCGCTTGACGGCGCGGCTGATGTCCGGCGGGGGTCCGGCCAATTCGCGCCGGTGCCCCGACCGGCGGCGACCCGTCGTCGGCTCATCGGCGCGGTAGTCACACTGCCCGTCGTTGCGCTCGGAGTGATTCTCGCCTGGCGCTCGCACACTGAGGCGGACATGACATCGCGACGTAGCTCCACCACCGCCGACCCGGCGCGAGTGGCCGTGCTGCCGTTCGAGAATCTCTCGGCCGACACGTCGCTCAGGTATGTCGCGAACGGCATGACCAGCGACCTCATCGACGAATTGGCGCAGGTCAAGGCGCTCACTGTCATCAGCCGGAACGGCGTCCTGCCCTTCGTCGGCAAGTCCGTCGGTGTTGACAGCATCGCGCGCGCCCTGAAGGTCGGCAGCATCATTACCGGCGACGTCCGTCGTGCGGGCGACCGCGTCAGTGTCTCGGTGCGGCTCGTCGATGGAGGAACCGGACGACAGATCGCGAGTCACGATACGTCGGGCACGGGCGAGGATTTGCTCGGCGTCCGATCGGTCGTGATCGACGATGTCGCGCGATTCCTCCGGCAACGCCTTGGCGAGCAGGTGCGCATCGCGACGACGAAAAGCCAGGCGCGCAGCCCTGAGTCCTGGCAACTCGTGGAGCGCGTGCGCACGCTCCTCGAGGGAGAACTCCCCAGCACATACAACCTGCCGCGCGCCGATCGCGCTCGGCGCTTTGCGCACGCGGATTCGCTGATGGTGCGCGCGGCCAGGCTCGACCGCGCGTGGGCCGAGCCGCTCGTCCAACGCGCGCGACTTGCGCTTGCGCTTGGCGTCGTCGAGGAGGTGGAGCCCCAGGCCGGCGACACCGAGATTGCTGAGGGACCGAGGGTGGCACGTCGCCTCTGGACGGACGCAGTCACGCGGTCGAGCGAGGCGCTTTCGCGTGACGCCCGTAACGCAGGCGCCCTGCGCGCCAGAGGCCGCGCGCGTACACACCTCTGGCGAACCGCGTCCGAGGGGAACGTGGATTCTTTGCGCGTGCTGGCTGAAGCCGACCTTCGCGCCGCCGTCGAGCACCGTCCGGACTACTCCGAGGCTTGGGAAAACCTGAGTTTCCTGTTGCATCAGGCCGGCGATTTCACCGAAGCCGAGCGAGCGGCACAGGAAGCCCTTCGCGCCGATGAGTACCTCTCGAATGCCGCAGGCGTGCTCACGCGCCTGCAGCTCGCGGCACTCGGCGCGGAGCACACGGAGCGCGCGATCAGGTGGTGCGCGGAGGGAAGGCGACGCTACCGTGGTGATGCGCGGTTCGCCGGATGTGAACTGACGACGATCGGATGGGCTGGCTCGACGGCGGCTGATGTTGCGCGCGGCTGGACGGTGCTTGCCGAAGCAGAACGTGGGGATACCGACGGCACGATCGCGCGTTCCGGCTGGGCCACGCGACGCCTGTTCATTGCGGCGGCCGCAGCGCGTGCAGGGATGCGCGATAGCGCTTCGGCGATTCTCGGCCGCACGAATGCCGCGCTGCGCGACTCCGCAGCAGCGGTCGATTCACGCGTCGAGTCCGGCCGCCCTTCCGGCGCGACCCAGGTGAGCGCCGATCTGAACGAATCGTACGTTCGGGCGCTGCTCGGGCAGACTGACGCGTCGCTGCGGTTGCTTGAGTCTTACCTGAAGAAATTCCCGATCCAACGACGCTGGGTCGCCGCCACGCCGTGGTTCAAGACGCTGCGGACCAACCCACGGTTTGCCGTCATCACGGCCATGCGGCAATGATGGCAACCCGGCCCTCCCGGATTCAGCAGCTAGGGTCCAGTTCAGACCACCGCTCGGCGACTTTGTGTGCTTCCACCCAACGGCCTCTGCCCGTATAGAATGACGCGAGGACATCACCTGGCAACGCAACGTACCGATAGGCCAGCAACACGGGCGGGGCCGAAGCGAGGATCGTCGTGAGGCTCCCCACGGCATCAGGCGTGCGCACGCCGATGCAGCTGTCCGTCAGCGGAGAGGCGACAACCACCTCGATCAGCTTTCGAATCAGCGCTAGCCGCGCAGGTCCACGCTGTTCCGCCGGCAAGTCACTGAGCGCGCTCTGGACGCTTGCCCAGATCGTGTCGCTCAAAGGAACGGTCGTTGCTGCGGTCGGACAGATCAGGTCGCCCTGCGCGTTCATGTGGCACGCCATTGTATCCTCTCGACCAGAAAGGTGGACAGAATGATCTCGAACGTTACCAAACACTAGCACTTGATTTCACGGCCTGTAAACCCCCGGTGTCAGGAGAGTCGTCTTTTCACCACTCCGGGGTGCTGGTTTCTGGAGGGGGCGCCGGTGAGGTGGTGTCGCGTCATCACGCCGCGCTGCGCGGGCTGCTGAAGGATCTGGAGCTTCGCGAGTGCCGGCTGCACAGCAGTGCGACACGCGGAGGCTGCGCGCCGAGCCGGGGATGTGATGCGCCGAGCACGTCCAGCATCCGTGGGCCGCAATTCTCTTCCGGAATGTCCAGCACCCGCGGCGCAGGTGTGCTCACCGGCGGCCAGACGATTATGTCGGCCAGCACCTGCCCGATGCCGCGCCTGCCCGCCACACCTCGACCGTCCGTCGCTGGAAGTCAACGGCCCAGAACTCTGGCACACTGTTGGCGAGATACCGGCGCCGCTTGATGTCGGCGGTGCGAACCACGGGAATCGTGCGCTGCACCGCGGATTTGTCCGCGGATGAGGCTTTGCACGGGTCGGCATGAGACCACCATGTCATCTCCACCCTAACGCTCGCGCAGAGAATCACGGCATGCGTCACCGTTTTCAAGCGCGCCATAGCGCATGACGACGAAGGGCCGGCACCCAGGTGCCGGCCCTTCGTCATGTCATGCATCACTCAGATCAGGCGGCCGGTGATCAGTTGCCCTTCACCGTGATCGCCACGCTCTGCCGGTAGAACGTTCCCACCGGGAACGGCGTCGGGCTGCTGACCTGCGTTGCCTTGCAGAGGTTGGGCGGGTTGCACCTGGTGCTGTTCGGGCTGCAGACACCGGTGTTGAAGTTCAGCTTCACGCCATCCGGGTTCGTGATCGCGACCAGGTCGAGCATCACGCTGCGGGCACTCTGACCACTCGCGCCGACGATCGGCGTGGGAAGGACGAACGTGACCGCCTTCGCCTCACTGTTGTTACCGCGCAGGAAGACCTTGGCCCGCAAGGTGTCCGGCAGTGACAAAGCTGCGTTGAACGTTGCGCGCTGGATGGTCAATCCCAGCATGTACTCGGTCGGCTGGCTCGCCTGGCCTGCCGAGGACACGAAGAGGGTGATCTCACGAATCGTCTTGCCGTTCCCCGGATCGGGGATGTAGAACGCCGTGGGCGTTGCCACGAGGCTGTTCGAGAACGTGTCGCCCCCCCCGGCGGTGAGGCACTGATTGAGCAGGGTCAGCGTCGGCGTCGTCCCTGTCGCCCTGAACAGCGCGACGAGTGTCCCCAGCGACGCACGCAATTCGTTCGCTCCCGACCCAACGGTCCAGACGGTGGACGCCCGGCCGGTGACGGCATCGGTGTTCGAACTGGCCGGATTGACCGATCCGCCGCTGCTGCCGCCGGCTGACCAGCCGATCGTCGCATTCGGGATGGCGTTGGTGAATGCGTCCAAGGCGAGCACCGTCGGATTGATCGGCAGTGCCGTGCCGGCCAGTGCCGTCTGATTGTCGCCCTGCACGATCGTCAGTGTCGCCGCCGACGCCGGGATCACATTGAACGTGCTGCCTGCCGTACTGAATGACGTGCCGCTGAACGATGCTGTCGCCGCGAGCTGATAGCCGGTGGCAGCCTTGGTGATCGCGACCGACGGGAACGTGACGACACCGCCGATCGCGTTGACCGCGTACGACGTCGTGCCGCCGACGAAGGCATTCTTGTTCAGCGTGAGCGTGACCGGACCGGAGTAGCTGGTGACCGTCACGCCGTTCCTGTCGACCACTTCAGCATTCACCGGGATGTTCGCTCCGGCGACGATGTTCGCGCCTTCCGCTGGCGCGGTGGTAAAGCGGAATGCGCTGGGCGCATTGGCCGTGGCGGTGAAGAAGCGCGCATCGGCGTAGCTGGCACCGGCAGGCACATCTCCACCAACACCACCCACGGCACGCAGGCGGTTCGTGCCTGGGGTGTTGCCGAGGGTCCAGCAGACCGTGGACCGGCCGCCAGTCGTGGTGGGCGTGAGCACCG
>JANPFJ010000521.1:0-4206 GCA_031423355.1 Gemmatimonadaceae bacterium
AGTGCACGAGCCGTGTCTTCGACCGTCATGCCGGCGAAGAAGCGGCATTCCACGACACGTGCCGAGCGCGGATTGCGCAACTCGAGTTCACGCAGGGCACGATCGAGATCGAGCAGTTCGTGGCCGAACGCGTCAACGATACCCGTCGCATCGTCCAGACTCAGCACCCGTTCACCGGCACCGCGCTTGTCCGCATTCCGTCGTCGCGCCGCGTCAACGAGGACCTGCCGCATCGAGCGCGCGGCGGCCGCATAGAAGTAGGCTCGACCCGAGGCGGTCACCGCGGCATCGCCCGCCAGCCGGAGATACGCTTCGTGCACCAGGTCGGTGGTCTGCAGCGTGAACCGATCGCCTTCACGCGCGAGCTGGCGGCGTGCGATCGCGCGGAGCTCGTCGAAGACGTCGGGGAGCAGGGCGTCCAGCGCGCCGTGGTCCGGGAGGTCAGTGGGCGCGCGCGCGTCGATCGCGCTGGGCGGCGACGGCCGCACGGTGCCGGAATCTCCCGCCCGAATGGGGTCCTGCCGCATCTGCTGGCTGCCTGTTGCCGGAATTCGGAAGGTAGGGATCGGTAAACAGCGCCGCAAGGAAACGGCCGAGCTGGCTGCCGTATCGGCGACCGCGTGCCTTGGCCCGGCGCGCGCGCTTCCAGGATCAGTCTCGGCGATACGTTTCCGTCATGCCGACAATGCTCCTGACCGAACGCGACGTGCGCGAACTCCTGCCGATGCGCGAGTGCATCGACGTCATGGCGGATGCGCTCCGCACCGTGGCTGCGGGCGACGCCGTCCTCCCCCTTCGGACCGTACTCCGATTGGGCGACACACGCAACGCCTTTCTGAGCATGCCTGCGGTTCTCGGTTCCGGAGCGCAGGCGTCGATCGGCGCCAAGGTGATCGCGGTGTTTCCGGGGAATGACGCCACGCCCTTCGATTCACACATCGGCGTGGTGTTGCTGTTCGACGGTGAGCACGGCCAGCTGCTGGCCATCGCCGACGCCTCCAGCATTACCGCGATTCGCACATCGGCGGTGTCCGGGCTCGCAACCCGCCACCTCGCGCGCGACGACGCGAGCACACTGGCGGTCCTTGGCGCCGGAGTGCTCGCGCTGCCACACATCGAGGCCGTCTGCGCCGTCCGGCCGATCCGCCGTGTGCGCGTCTGGAGTCGTTCCGGTACATCGGCTGGCGGACGCGCGCATCAACTGGCCGAGCGAGCGAGGGCGGCACTCGGTGTGGAGGTCACCCTGCCCGACACGGTCGAGGCGGCGGTTTCAGGCGCTGACGTGGTGTGCACCATCACCGCGTCACGCACGCCGGTGCTGGAAGGGCGGTGGCTCGCGCCCGGAACGCACGTCAATGCCGTCGGTGCGTCGCTCCGCGATGCCAGAGAGCTCGATAGCGAGGCGATCGTGAAGTCGCGGCTCTACGCGGATCGGCGCGAATCGGTGCTGGCGGAATCCGGCGACTTCCTGATTCCGCTGGCTGAGGGGGTAATTACGCCGCAGCATCTCATCGCCGAGTTGGGCGAGGTGGTAAATGGCACGCATCAGGGGCGGTCCACGACGGCCGAGATCACGGTGTTCAAGTCGCTGGGCCTCGCGGTCGAGGATGTTGCGGCGCTGCGCCACATCTATCAGCGTGCCGTCGAGACGGGGCAGGGCACGTCGATCGACCTCGGTGGGCATCGCCACTGAGCGACTCGCGTTCTGAAACTCGGCTCCCAGGGATCTGATGCTCGACACCGTCACCTCTGAAGAACGGTTCCGCTTCCTGGTCAGTGCGGCGGCGGTCGTCGTGATCATCGGCGGCCTCCGTTCCGCCGCTGGCGTGCTCGATCCGTTGCTGATGGCGGGCGTGGTGGTGGCGTGCGCCGCGCCTTTGCAGGAGCAGCTGCGTCGACGTGGACTTCCGCGCGGTTGGGCGATGGCTGTCACGGCCCTCACCGTGGTCCTCGCATTGCTCGCCTTCGTCGTGCTGCTCGGCTACGCCGGCAAGGCGCTGGTCGACACGGTGCCGCGGTACCAGGACCGGCTGACGGCGCTGGTCTCGTCCGGGGCGGCGTGGCTCGATGCGCGAGGGGTCGATGCGTCGACATCCAAACTGCTCCAGCTGGTCAATCCCGCGAAGGTCATCGGAATGGCGTCGAGCCTCGCGCAAGGCGTGGGCGGAGCGATGAGCGAAGCCTTGCTGATCGTGATGCTCTCCGTCTTCCTGCTGATCGAGTCGAGTGCGTTCTGGCGCCGCCGCGGCGGGGAGATCGCGGCGACGGCGGGGGCGCGTACCTGGCAGCACCGGTTCGACGCCATGGCCAGCGACGTGCAGCAGTATGTCTGGATCACGATGCTGACCGGTGTGATCTACGCGGTTGCAGTCTGGCTGGTGATGATCCTGATCGGGACCGATCTGCCGGTGCTGTGGGCGATCGTCGCCCTGGTCCTCAGCTTCGTGCCGGGGATCGGCTTTGCGTTGTCGATGATTCCGCCGGCCGCGCTGACGTTACTCGAATTCGGTGGCACTCGCAGCGCAATCCTGATCGCGCTGTTCGTCGTTCTCAACAACGTCGTCGACAACGTGATCAAACCGCGCTTCATGAAGGAAGGGTTCGATCTTGGCCCCTTCGTGATGTTCGCGTCGGTGCTGTTCTGGGCGTTTGTGCTCGGGCCAACCGGCGGGTTGCTGGCGATTCCGTTGACGACGGCGGTTCGCCGGCTCGCATTTCCGGCACGCACGGCGCAGGAGACTGCGATATCCGCGCCACTCGACCGTGACGCATGAAACGCCTGCTGCTGCTGATCGCGATGCTCGGCAGCGCGTGCAACCAGGCTGATCCGGCGACGCGCGCTCGGGTAGTCGAGCGCGACCAGTTGCGGCGTGAGGTGGCTGGGTTCCAGGCACTGCGCAAGTTCGAACCCGGCACGCTGATGGATCGCGAACACGAGGTGATCGTCACCGTGAGCGACACACTGCTTCGCGAGCTGATCGCGACCTCGTTTCCTGTAACGGTTGAACTGCAGAACAAGCTGACCGTCACACTGACGGGGGCGCAGGTCGCCTTTCGAGCCAACGTTGCGCGCGTTGACATTCGCGGCGAGGTCCGTCGTGGCCGATTCCCCAGAGTGTCCGCGGCGGTATTTCTGCGAGGCGCCATCGACCGGTTCGTCGTCGATGAGACGCAGGAACTTCGTGCCCGGATCAGCATTGACGACGTCGAGCTGAACACACCCACCGGGACGCCGGCCGCGTTCGACGCGGTGGTGATCAACGTGCTGCAGTCGATCGTCGAGCGGAGCCTGCCAGAGCTCACGAGCAGCCTGCCATTTGTCGCGTTGCCCGTGCGACTGGATCAGCAGATGCAATTGCCCGGCTTTGGTCCGGAGGGGGCGCTGTCAATCGAACCCAGTCAGGCGCCAATGACGGTCGAGGTGGCACGCGTGATCGCCTTCCAGAACCGGCTCTGGGTCGTGCTGCGTGTTGCGCTTGGCGCGTTTGCTTCGGCGCAACGCGACACTGCCGGAGCTGCGCCATGAAAAGGTGGATCCTGACGGGGATCGCGGCGGCGGTCTGCGTGCCCGTTCTCGCCTTCGGCGTCGTCGCGCTGCGGTTCCGACCACGCTGGGAGCGTGAGGATCCAGCGACGGTCACGCGTGAGATCGCACTGCTCACACGGCAGCGGGATTCGTTGCGCGCGATCGTCTACGACGCGGCGTCCCTGAGTGACCTGCTGGATCAGCGCCCGGCGGGCGACGTGGTGATCGGGTTGCCGACGCCGTTCATCGATGCGATGGTGCAAGGTATGGTGACCGGTTGGTTTCACGACGTGGTGCTGCGCCTGCCGCGCCTGCGCGTGCGAAAACAGGGGGAAGTCACGGCGCGACTCGGTCTCCTCGGCCGGCGCACGGTAGGCGCGTACGAGCTGGACATCGTGCTCGACAGTGTTCGCGGGCGCCTCAAGCCCGATGCACCGCGGCTGACCTTCGGCGGCAGTACCATCCGGATGGACGTGCCGGTGCATCTGGCGAGCGGCACCGGTGTCGCGCGCATCACGCTCGACTGGGTATCGAAGGGCCTGGCGGGGCCTGTGTGCGGCGAGATGTCCATGGCGCATGCCGTCACCGGGCAGGTTCGGGCCGCGGACTACCTGGCGCGCGGCCGGATCGTACTGAGCGCGGTCGATGGCGTGCTCAAGGCAGATCCGGACTTTCCGGCG
>JANPFJ010000522.1:0-1899 GCA_031423355.1 Gemmatimonadaceae bacterium
CAGTGCAGCGCGTGCTCGAAGGGCGTCGGGTGGTGACGTCATATGACGTAGCCCCGACCGGACGAATGGTGCTCAGCACAGGCACAGCCGTGCGGTCCCCGGAGATTCACGCCTTCGAGAGCGGCGTGTTGCGCGCGCTGACGCATGTGAATGATTCGGTGTTCGCCGAGCTGCGTCTCGGCACGACGGAGGACCTGTCGTTCCGGAACAAGGATGGCCTGACGGTTGGTGCACTGCTGGTCAAGCCGGCTGGCTTCGCAGCCGGGACGAAGTACCCGATGCTGCTGCGTATTCACGGCGGTCCCAATGGTCAGGACCAGCACAGCTTCTCGTTCGAACGCGAGCTGTTTGCGGCCAGCGGCTATCTCGTGCTGGCGGTCAACTATCGCGGCAGCTCTGGACGCGGTCAGGCGTGGAAAAAGGCGATCTTTGCCGACTGGGGAAACAAGGAGGTGCAGGATCTGCTGGCCGGTGTGGACCATGTGATCGGGATGGGGATCGCCGATCCCGCACGACTGGGCATCGGCGGCTGGAGTTACGGCGGCATTCTTACCGACTACACCATCGCCACCACGACGCGCTTCAAGGCCGCGACCAGTGGCGCGGGCAGTGCGCTGCAGACGTCGATGTATGGCACCGACCAGTACATCTACCAGTACGAGAACGAACTCGGCGCACCGTGGAAGAATCCGAAGGTGTGGGAGAAGGTGTCGTATCCGTTCTGGCACGCCGATCGGATCACGACGCCCACCATGTTCCTCGGCGGAGAGAAGGACTTCAACGTACCGATCGCCGGTGGTGAACAGATGTATCAGGCGTTGCAGTCACTAGGCGTGCCGAGCCAACTGGTGGTGTACCCGGGCCAGTTCCACGGAATTTCGCGGCCGAGCTTCGTGAAGGATCGCTATGAGCGGTATCTGTCGTGGTACGCGACGTATCTGGCGGGAGTCACGCCGTAGCGGTGCGATTGCGGTGACGTTTCTTCTGGTCTGCCGTGGTGAGAATGCGATGATATTCAATCGGCCGGGACACCGGGACGGGATAGTCATGCTCACCAATGGCGCGAGCGGGTTCGACGTCATGATCGAGGTCGGAACGCGGGCGATGGCGGGCACACCGTTCGCAGTGTTTCTCGCCAGCGGTCGCAAAAAGTAGACGGCGTCTGACGCGCCGTACGTCCTCCTGTCGCCTACCCGCGGCGTGCAGCGACAGGCGCTCGGTTCTCACCCAGGTGGATGCGCGTTCCCGCCGCTGTCGTCACGCGCGAAGATTTTCCCTGGATTCAGGATGTTCTGCGGATCGAGTGCGTGCTTGATCGCCCGCATCACGTGAATGGCGTCGCCATGCTGCCGTTCGAGCGATGACATCTTGCCGAGGCCGATGCCGTGCTCGCCGGTGCAGGTGCCATCCAGCGTGATCGCTCGCGCGGTGAGTCGCGACGCGATTCCTTTGGCCAGCGCGTGTTCGGCGCTGTCATTCGGGTCGAGCAGCAGCATCAGGTGAAAGTTGCCGTCACCCACGTGCCCGACCAGCGGCGCCACGATCCCGGCCGTCACCACATCGGCGCGCGTCTCGCGAATGCACTGCGCCAGATTAGAGATCGGGACGCAGGCGTCGGTGGTCCACGCGCGGGCGCCGGGACGGAGCGCCAATCCGGCCCAGTACACCTTGTGTCGCGCCTCCCACAGCCGGGCGCGTTCATCCTCGGTGGTGGCCGACGCGTGCACCACGCCTGCGTAGTCAGCGATGATGTCGTGCACCGCCGTCAGCTGCTCGCCCAGCGCATCCGCACTGAAGGCGTGCAGCTCCAGGAAGATCATCGGGAGCACCGGGTAGCCGAGCGAGAGCAATCCGTTCAGCGCGCCGATCGTGGTCGCGTCCACCAGCTCGATACGGGCC
>JANPFJ010000523.1:0-1676 GCA_031423355.1 Gemmatimonadaceae bacterium
TGCGGCGCCCGCCAATCCGGGCTTGGTGACACTGACCATCGAAGGTCGTGAAGTCATCGTGCCCCCGGGAACGAATCTGATCGAAGCGGCCAAGACGGCTGGTGTGCTCATTCCGCACTACTGCTACCACCCGTCCCTGCCGGTGGCGGGCGTCTGCCGCATGTGCCTGGTGGAGGTCGAGAAGTTTCCGAAACTCGCTCCCGCCTGTGCCACCAGCGTCGGTGAAGGGCAGGTCGTCCACGTGCACTCGGAGAAGGCGCGCGAGGCGCGAAAGGGCGTTCTCGAGTTCCTGCTGATCAATCACCCGCTCGATTGCCCGATCTGCGATCAGGCCGGCGAGTGTGAACTGCAGGACTACACCTTCGCCGAAGGCCGCAAAGACTCCAGGTACATGGAGCCGAAGCGCTTCAATCCGATGGAGGATTTCGGCGGCGATGTGCTCTACGTGCCGAACCGCTGCATCCTCTGCACGCGGTGCGTGCGATTCATGGACGTTGTGGCACACGATCCAGTGCTGAACGTCAGCGAGCGAGGCGATCGCGCGTACATCGGCAAGTTCGAAGGCAGCGATCTGACGCACGAATGGGCCGCCAACGTGGTGGATCTCTGTCCGGTTGGGGCCTTGCTGTCCAAGGATTTTCTGAACAAGGCACGCGCGTGGGAACTCGACCGCGCCGCCTCGATCTGCCCGAGCTGTTCGCAGGGTTGCAACGTCACGCTCGAAACGCGGGACAACGTCGTCGTGCGGATACGTCCGCGCCCGAACATGGCTGTGAATCAGCATTTTGCGTGCGAGACAGGGCGCCTGAACTACCGCTGGATCAACCGCCGGGATCGCCTCGAGTATCCGCAGGTGCGGACGTCAGATGGACTTGCAACGGCCTCGTGGGGTGATGCGATCGCGGCAGCTGCCGCGCTGCTCACGGGCGGCCGACGCGTTACCGTCCTCGCGTCGCCGTCACTCTCGAACGAGACGCTCTTCCTGCTTGGACGACTCGCAGCCAAGGTCGATGCGACGATGGTGACGACCGTTCCGCGAGGGCGAGAGGCGGCACTGCCAGGCGTTCCGGACTTGTCCTTGCGTGCCGAGCGTGCCTCGAACCACACCGGCGCGTCGCTGCTCGGTTTCATCGACGACGCGTCGCCGCTGGCATCGGTCAGGCCTGACGATCTTCTCATTCTCGCGGATGTGACGGGGGTGGTGTCGGCGCTGCCAGCCGGCGTCACGGTGCTTGTGATTGGCACAGTACTGGACGACGCCATGCGCGCCGCCGCCGCTGTGGCACTGCCGATCTGCAATTTTGCCGAGGAGGAAGGCACGTTCACAAATCTTCGTGGGCGTGTGCAACGGTTCCTGCAGGCGAAGGCCCCACCCGCCCAGGTCCGGCCGAGCTATCGCGTCGTGGGCGAGCTTGCAACAGCCACGGGTGCCGGCGCATTCCCCGCGCTCGCGAGTGAAGTCTTCACTGTCCTCGCTGCGCAGGTTCCCGCCTTTGCCGGCCTGAGTTACCGGAGCCTCGGCCTGCAGGGCAGCCCAATGGCTGCGCCGGCGGAGGTCACTGCCTGATGGGCCCCCTGCTGATGTCGCCCATCACCGACAACAACACGGCCTTCATCATTGCATCGGTGATCAAGGTACTGGTGTTTTTCGGTGTCTACCTCGTGACAGTGGCACT
>JANPFJ010000524.1:0-1638 GCA_031423355.1 Gemmatimonadaceae bacterium
TGCGGCGCCCGCCAATCCGGGCTTGGTGACACTGACCATCGAAGGTCGTGAAGTCATCGTGCCCCCGGGAACGAATCTGATCGAAGCGGCCAAGACGGCTGGTGTGCTCATTCCGCACTACTGCTACCACCCGTCCCTGCCAGTGGCTGGCGTCTGCCGCATGTGCCTGGTGGAGGTCGAGAAGTTTCCGAAGCTCGCTCCCGCCTGCGCCACCAGCGTCGGTGAAGGGCAGGTCGTCCACGTGCACTCGGAGAAGGCGCGCGAGGCACGAAAGGGCGTGCTCGAGTTCCTGCTGATCAATCATCCGCTCGATTGCCCGATCTGCGATCAGGCCGGCGAGTGTGAACTGCAGGACTACACCTTCGCCGAAGGCCGCAAGGACTCCAGGTACATGGAGCCGAAGCGCTTCAACCCGATGGAGGATTTCGGCGGCGATGTACTCTACGTGCCGAACCGCTGCATTCTCTGCACGCGGTGCGTGCGATTCATGGAAGTTGTGGCACACGATCCCGTGCTGAATGTCAGCGAGCGCGGCGATCGCGCGTACATCGGCAAGTTCGAAGGCAGCGATCTGACGCACGAGTGGGCCTCCAACGTGGTGGATCTCTGCCCGGTGGGGGCCTTGCTGTCCAAGGATTTTCTGAACAAGGCACGCGCGTGGGAGCTCGACCGCGCCGCCTCGATCTGCCCGAGCTGTTCGCAGGGTTGCAACGTCACGCTCGAAACGCGGGACAACGTCGTCGTGCGGATCCGTCCGCGCCCGAACATGGCTGTGAATCAGCATTTTGCGTGCGAGACCGGGCGCCTGAACTACCGCTGGATCAACCGCCGGGATCGCCTCGAGTATCCGCAGGTGCGGACGTCAGATGGACTGGTGACGGCCTCGTGGAGTGATGCGATCGCCGCAGCTGCCGCGCTGCTCACGGGCGGCCGACGCGTGACCGTCCTCGCGTCGCCGTCACTCTCGAACGAGACGCTCTTCCTGCTTGGACGACTCGCGGCCAAGGTCGATGCGACGATGGTGATGACCGTTCCGCGAGGGCGAGAGGCGGCACTGCCAGGCGTTCAGGATTTGTCCTTGCGTGCCGAGCGTGCCTCGAACCACACCGGCGCGTCACTGCTCGGATTCATCGACGACGCGTCGCCACTGGCATCGGTCAGGGCTGACGATCTTCTCATTCTGGCGGATGTGACGGGGGTAGTGCCGGCGCTGCCGGCCGGCGTCACGGTGCTTGTCATTGGCACAGTACTGGACGACGCCATGCGCGCCGCCGCCGCTGTGGCACTGCCGATCTGCAATTTTGCCGAGGAAGACGGCACGTTCACGAATCTTCGTGGGCGTGTGCAACGGTTCCTGCAGGCCAAGGCCCCGCCCGCTCAGGTCCGGCCGAGCTATCGCGTCGTGGGCGAGCTCGCAACAGCCGCGGGTGCCGGCGCATTCCCCGCACTCGCGAGTGACGTCTTCACGGTCCTCGCTGCGCAGGTTCCCGAATTTGCCGGCCTGAGTTACCGGAGCCTCGGCCTGCAAGGCAGTGCAATGGCTGCGCCGGCGGAGGTCACTGCCTGATGGGCCCCCTGCTGATGTCGCCCATCACCGACAACAACACGGCCTTCATCATTGCATCGGTGATCAAGGTA
>JANPFJ010000525.1:0-2451 GCA_031423355.1 Gemmatimonadaceae bacterium
GAACGGAATCCGCTGGATGGAATCGTGCTGCACGCGATACGGCTGCGAGAAATCAGCGTCGGCCTGTGACTCCTTCACGGAGAAATTCGTGCGCGTCATGCCCAGCGGCGACAGCACCAGCTGCTTCAGCCCATCCTCCCAAGATGTGCCATTGATGTTCCCGACCAGGTAGCCGGCGGTGAGGAACATCAGGTTGTTGTATTGAAACGTCTCGCGCAGGTCCTTGTTGAGCGGCAGGTACGCGATGCGTCGTACGAGGTCTTCGCGCGACATCGTGGTGTTGTTGTACCAGAGTGCGTCGTGGCGCGGCAGGCCGCTGCGATGGGTGACCAGGTCACGCGGTGTGATGTGGAGCGACGCGAAATCGGTGTTCATGCGGAACCAGGGCAGGTAGGTGCGCACCGGCACGTCCCATTGCAGCTTCCCCTGATCGACCAGTGCGCCCATCGCGAAGGTGGTGAACGCCTTCGATGATGACCCGATGGCGTAGAGTGTCTGCGGCGTGGCGGGGAGTTTCTTCTCGAGGTCACGCATGCCGTGGCCTTTCAAGTACACGGTCTGACCATCGACGGTGATGCCGATCGAGAGTCCGACGACCTTCCATGCCACGATGGCCGAGTCGACCCAGGCATCGAAGCCGGCCAATGCGGCGCGGGCGGCGTCGGCGGGCGCGGCGCCAGCGCTCATGGTGAAGGGCAGTGATGCCGTGCCTTGACGGAACACTCCTGTGATCGCGCGGCCGTCCGGGCTGCGGATGCCGGCGAAGGTTGGTGTGCCCGGCACGCCGCTGATGGTGAAGTGGGCGGAATCGGCGCGGACGCGTACATCGATCAGTGGTACATCCTTCGCGCCCTGCTGGGGGATCGAGATGTCGCCGGTGCAGCGACCATCCGCCTGCGACGTGAAGTCGACGTCGAATGCCAAGGCGCCGGTCGGCAAGGCAATCGAGCCCGACCAGTGGCCGGCGCAGGGCGTGGTGGCTTGCGCCGCGAGTGGCGCCGTTGCCGCGGTTGCGGCGAACAGGGCGCGGATCAGTCGGGACAGGTGCACGGGGCGTCCTTGAAGTCAGGAGAGCGGAGCGTGTGTCTTGGGAGCGCTGCGCGGTGGACGCTACTGGTGTGTCGGGAGGCGTGCAATGCGGTGGGGCAGGTACGTTTCAGCATGCCAATCACCGATTTCGCCTCGCTTCCCGACCGCGCCCGCGTCTGGGTCTTTGCTGCTGACGTTCCCGTGGCCGACGCCACACCGCTGCTGGCGGCGGTGGACGCACACCTTTCGCAGTGGGCGGCGCATGGGGTACCGCTGCTCTGCGCGCGCGACTGGCGGGAGGATCGGTTCCTGGCGATCGCGGTGGATGAAGCAGCGACCGGCGCGTCGGGGTGTTCGATCGACGGTTTGTTCCGCACGATTGGTCGTGTGCAGTCGGCGGTTGGTGCGGATCTGCTGGCGTCGGGTCGGGTGGCGTGGCGAGACACGCAGGGCGCGATTCACGTCGGGTCGCAGCCGGAGTTCAGCGCGCGTGCGGCGGCTGGTGACGTGACACGTGAGACGCCGGTGTTCGAGACGCTGATTGAGACGGTGGGTGCCTGGCGTGACGGGTTCGAGGCGCCGGCGGGAGAGAGTTGGGCGAAGGGGTTGGTGGGGTGATCCTGCGACGTGGCTGCGCATTCGATTGAGTGTGTCGACGACCAGAAGCGATCACGCTGGTGGAATTCCAGAGAGCAGAGTGTATGAGCGAGGATGGGTGGCGTGGTTTCCTCGACGCCGATGGTGTGGAGGATTGGGTGGTGCTCCACGGCGGCGCGACGGCAGTGTTTCGGGTGGGCTCGATGAGCGAGGCGGCGCGTCTGGCTGGTGTCATGACGGCGGTCGCGGGGCTCGAAGGTTCCGGCGTACTGCTCACGATCGGTGACGCCACCCTGACCGTTCGCCTGAGTCGTGATCTCTGGCAACTCGAGACGGGACACATCGACCTCGCGCGTGCCGTCTCGGCAGTTGCGCGTTCACACGACGCGGTGGCCGATCGTCTGGCGGTGCAGGAGGTGCAGGTCGCAATCGCAGCGGGCGGATCGTCGACGCCACGCACGCGCCGTCACACTGGACGCTTGCTGACCGCGCTGGGAACCGTGTCTGCATCTGTGCGTGGCCGGACGGATCCGCGCGTTCGGGCTGAACGACGTGGCGAGACGCGAAAGGGCCCCGGTGCGACCGGCTATGACGGCTGCTCCCCGGGGCGGATCGGGCGCCGCCGTACATAGTGCTGTCTCACTGGGCAACGCGGCGGGTGGCCGCATCGTTACGCACGTGCCATCACCTATCGCTTCGTCCAGAACAGAATCGTTCCGCACCCATCCTGCTCAGAGAACTCCACCGGCGCGTTCGCGGCCCTGTACACCTCGACCCCGAACAATTCATCCGGGCGGATGAGTCCGTCGATCTCGCCGATGGTGA
>JANPFJ010000526.1:0-2478 GCA_031423355.1 Gemmatimonadaceae bacterium
CTCCGGGCTGGGCGGGCAGACTGAACAGGCGGACTGACGTCGACGTGACGCCGACAATCGAAGCGCCGGGCAGTGGATCAGGCAAGGGCGGAGCAGCCCCCGCCGCGCTCCTGGTGCTGCGTGCTCGTCGCCGCCAACCTGTCCTCCTTCGCGGCGGGCGAGGCCCTCGTGTCACTCGGCTGGCGATGGCCCGGGGTGATGCGCAAGCGGCGGCGCCCCCCCCGGCTGGCGCGCACGCGTTGGCGTCGAGAAAGCTGCGGACGTGCATTCCGCCGGCGCCGCCAACACGGGGCGCTGGCGGTAGACTTCGCCCCAGCCCGTCCGGTCCGTTTTTCTCCCTTCGGCGATTCAGACGTATGCGTTTTTCCCTTCTGGCTGCAGCACTGATGGTTGGCGCTTCGACGATGGTGACTGATGCGCAGGCGGTGGCGGTGGTGCCGCGCGATTCACTCTCGAAGGTCGAGAAGGTGCTGGCGCGATACGCGACCACGAACGAAACCGACGCGCTGCGGCTGCTCGAGCGGCTCGTCAACCTGAACAGCGGCACCCAGAACCACGCCGGTGTGCGTGACGTCGGCCGCCTGCTCCGCGCGGAGTACGACGCCCTCGGATTCCAGACTCGCTGGGAGGATGGTGCGGCCTTCGGTCGTGCCGGACATCTGGTCGCCGAACGCACCGGCGTCGGTCCGCGCGTGCTGCTCATCGGCCACCTCGACACCGTCTTTGAAGCGGACAGCCCGTTTCAACGGTGGGAGAAGCTGAGCGATACCACCGCCCGCGGTCCCGGCTCCACCGACATGAAGGGTGGGGATGTGATCATGCTGTTTGCCCTCAAGGCGCTCAAGGCGGCGGGGCAGCTCGATCGGATGAGCGTGACCGTGGTGCTCACCGGCGATGAGGAAGATCCCGGCGAACCGATCGCCGCGGCACGCAAGGTCCTCGTCGATGCCGGCGCACGATCGCAGATCGCGATTGGTTTTGAGGACGGTGACGGTGATCCGCGCACGGCGGTTGCGGCCCGCCGCGGGTTCACCGGATGGACGCTCAAGGTAAAGGGCACGCCGGCCCATTCCTCGCAGATCTTTCGCGACGACATCGGCCCGGGCGCGATCTACGAGGCAGCCCGCATCCTGAACGAATTCCGCACCCGGCTGGGCGGTGATCCGCTGCGCACCTTCAACGCCGGCGTCGCACTCGGTGGCACGACCGTGACGCTCGACAGCACCGGCACCCGCGGCACCGCCTACGGCAAGAGCAACATCGTCCCGGAGCAGTTCGTGGTCTCGGGCGATCTGCGTGTGATCTCACCCGAGGCCGTGGTTGCGACCAAGGCGCAGATGCAGTCGATCGTCGCGGCAGCGTCGCCCCGCACGTCCGCCACGCTGACCTTCGACGACGGCTACCCGCCGATGGCGCCGTCGCCGGGCAACATGGCACTGCTGGCGGCGCTCGACCGGGCGAGCCGGCACCTCGGCCTTGGTGCAGTGGGCATGGACAATCCCGCCCGCGCCGGTGCCGCCGATGTCTCCTTCATCGCCGCGACGGTCCCGCAAGTCATCGATGGCCTGGGCCCGGGCGGCACCGGGGGCCACACGGTCAACGAAACACTCATCGTGCGCACTGTCGCGATGCAGATCGCCCGCACCGCGGTGCTGCTCAACCGGATCACACAGCCGATGGCGGTCCCGTGACCAGCGAACGGAAGCCACACCATTCGCTGGTCACCTCAACTACTTGATGATGTACTCCTTCGGCGGATCGGCATCCAGCAGCCAGCGCACGAAGTAGTCCCACCGGCGCCGCATCATGTAGTTCGACGCGCTGCCGAAACCATGGCCGGCATTCGGGATCATCAACAGATCGAAGTCCTTGTTGGCGCGGATCAGCGCGTCGACCACCAGCAGGGTATTGTCCGGCGGCACATTGTTGTCCATGGTGCCGTGCGCCAGCAGCAGCTTCCCCTTGAGATTCTTCGCCAACGACTGGTTCGCTTCCACCGCGTAGCTGTCACCATCCGGACCGCCGCGGGTCAGCAGCCCCTGATACCGCTCGCCCCAGTCGTCCTCGTAGTTGCGCTGATCGTGGTTGCCCGACTCCGAGATGCCCACCTTGAAGAAATCGGGATAGCGGAACATCGCACCGGCGGTGATGAATCCGCCGCCTGAGTGCCCCCACATTCCCGCCCGCTCGATGTCGATCCACGGGTAGCGTTTGGCCAGATTCTGCATCCCCGCCACCTGATCGGGGAGCGTGTTGTCGCGACCTATCGCGCCGTAGTAGGCGTCGTGGAAGGCCTTCGAGCGTTCCGGCCCACTGCCGCGGCCGTCGATGCTCACCACGATGAACCCCAGCTCCGCGAGGGCCTGCTTGTCGCCGCGTGCCGCAGCGAACGCCCGCGACCCGACGCTGCCGCCCTGCGGCCCCGGATACGCCTGATTGATGATCGGATACTTCTTCGTGCTGTCGAAGTTCGTCGGT
>JANPFJ010000527.1:0-1956 GCA_031423355.1 Gemmatimonadaceae bacterium
CATGGGCGCCTTCTCGCGCTATGACCATGGGCGTCGGCAGGAGCGGGACATCTCGGTCACGATGCGCAACTACGACGGATGGGGCGCGGGTGAAGTGCCGGAGCGCTTCCAGTGGACCTTCCCGGTGCTGATCTCGCCGCACGATCCGGCGACGCTGTACGTCACGTCGCAGTACGTCTGGCGGTCGCGGACCGAAGGGGCGAGCTGGGAGAAGATCTCGCCTGACCTCACTGTGCACGATGCCAGCACGTTGAAGCGCACCGGTGGTCCGATCCACGGCGAGATGACCGGCGCCGAGTGGTACGCGACGATCTATGCGTTCGCCGAGTCGCCGAAGACAAAGGGTGTGCTGTGGGCCGGCTCGGATGACGGGTTGATCCACGTGTCGCGCAACGGCGGTACATCGTGGGAGAACGTGACGCCGCCCGGCTATGGCAAGTTCACGCGCACGGCACACATCGATCCATCACCGCATGATCCAGCGGTGGTCTACGTCGCGGCCAATCGCTATCAGCAGGATGACTTTGCGCCATACCTTTGGAAGAGTGCGGACTACGGCAAGACCTGGACGAAGATCGTGGCCGGGATTCCGGGGAACGCGTACACACGGGTGGTGCGCGAGGACCCCGTGCGGCGCGGCCTGCTCTTCGCTGGCACGGAACTCGGCGTCTGGGTGAGCATGGATGATGGTGTGGCATGGCAACCGTTGCAGCTCAACCTGCCGCGCGTGAGTGTGCGCGACCTGAAGGTGCATGGCAACGATCTCGTTGCCGCGACGCATGGCCGCGCCTTCTGGGTGATCGATGACCTGTCGCCGCTGCGCGAACTGACCGACGCAGTGCGCGCGAAGCCGGTACATCTGTTCCAGCCGGCCACTGCGATGCTGTGGGACGGGTCCGGGTGGCGCAACGGGGGCGAGGCAGGCGAGAACCCGCCGCCTGGGGCGTTGATCGACTACTGGCTGAAGGACGCGCCCGCCGCGGGCAAGGCGGTGACGGTGCAGTTCCTCGACGGGAAGGGAACGCTGATCCGGTCGTTCACGGCAGACAACAAGGCGGACTCCGTCGTCGCCGGCGTCGATTCAATCGCGGCGAAGAAGTTGATCGTGGACAGCCTCTCGTACTACGCCGCCGACTCCACTCCGCGTATTCGATCGGGGAGCAACCGTTTCTTCTGGAACCTGCGGTACCCGAACATCCGACGCCTGAAGAACACGGTGATCGATGAAGGCCATCTCCGTGGCCCGCGCGTGCCACCAGGGACCTACACGGTGCGTCTCATCGTCGGGACCGACACCAGCACGCGCCAGTTTGCCGTGATCGCCGATCCGCGCGCGACCGCCACGACGGCTGACCTGACCGCGCAGTTCGAGGCCGGACAGCGCGTCCGTGGCCGCATCACGGAGATCGTTGAACGGGTGGAACGACTCGAAGACCTGCAGGCGCAGCTGGATGCTCGCGTGCAGCAGACGAAGGATCAGGCGTACGCGAAGCAAGTGGCCGACGCGGCGAAGGCCGCCCGTGCGAAGCTCGAAGTCGTACGGGATCAGCTGTACGAGATCGGGTGTCACGTCGATCAGTGCACGCTGGATCAACCGGTGCGACTCTACAACTGGTTCATCACGCTGAACTCACAGGTGCAGCAGGGCGCGTATGCACCGACGCAGCAGCATGGTGAGATCTACACCGACCTGGCGGGGAAACTCTCCACGCAGCTGCAGGCGATGGATCGCATCGAACAGGACGACCTGCGCAAGTTCAACGAGCTGCTGCAGGGGCTCGGGATCCCGAGTGTCTTCGTGAAGCCGAAGCCGCCGATCAGCTGATCGGTCCGAGGGGCGCTGGCTGGGAACCGGGGGCCGGGGGGCGGGTAACGCCCCCCGCCCCCACGGCGGTGCGCACCAACCGCCCCCGCGGATTCCACACAAAACCCACCTACACCTTCCGTTATACCACG
>JANPFJ010000528.1:0-2406 GCA_031423355.1 Gemmatimonadaceae bacterium
ATCCAGGCGCGGCGCACCGTTCGCGTCGAACACAGCGGGGTTCAGGTCGACGTAGCTCGCGAGGGTATCGGACGCCACCCAGGCTTTCACCGCGGCGTTCACCGAATCGACGCCGCTCCAGCGCGCACGCTTCTGTGGCGCACGAAGGACACTCGTGAACACGAGGCGCGCCGCCGGGAGCTCCGCATGCGCCCGGCGCGCGAACGCTTGGACATTCTCCGCGATCCGGGGCGCCGAGGTTCCTTCGTTCAGGTCATTGCTGCCGCAGTAGTACACGATCACGCGCGGCCGGTAGCGTGCCACCGTGCGATCGAAGAAGTAGAGCTGATCGGGCGTCTGTGAGCCACCGAAGGCGCGATTGAGCACTGGCAGTGGCGCCATCTGATCGGTGAGCGTCGACCAGAGGCGGAAGATGCTGCTGCCGACGAAGACGATTCCGGACACAGGCAGCGGCCTTGAGGCGTCGCGAATCGCAAAGCTGTCGACGTCCTGCCGGTATCGTTCGGGGTCCGGCGATGGGCGCGTCGATACTGACGCGGCCGATGGGGCGGTGGGTCGAGAGACACAGGCGGCAGCGAGCAGCCACGTGAGTGCAGCGACGAACAGGCGAGACGCGTGCATGAACTCAACCAGGAAGGTGAGACGGTGTGCCGGAGCTGACGGTGGTTGGCGACGACGTGGGCTGGTGTTTCACGGCGCATGTGCTGCGAACACTCGTGCACGACGCAGGATGACAGGCACGCCTCGCTGCCGCGGCATCAGCGTACCGCCCCAGCCGCCGTGTACATCGCCTCCGTCCGCCGCGCGAGCGACGCTGCATCGAACCGCCCGGTCACGAATGCCTGTCCCGCCAACGCCAGGCGACGGCGCGTGTCCGGATCATCGAGCAGGTCACGGATCGCCGCCGTCAGTGCTGGTCCGTCACCCTTCGGCACCAGACGCCCGGTCTCGCCATCGAGCACCACTTCCGCCGTGCCGTCGGCATCGGAAGCGACGACGGCGACGCCGGCGCGCATCGCCTCGAGTACCGTGAGCGGCATCCCTTCCCACAGCGACGGCAGCACGAAGACATCGAACGCGGCGAGGACCTCTGGCACATCGCGGCGGTGGCCGATATCGATCACGTGCGGCGACAGCGTTGCGGCGCGCGCACGGATCTGCTCCGCGCGCGGCCCTCCGCCACCGAACACGAACAGGGCCTTTCTGCCCTCGGCCAGCAACTGCGCTGCCGCATCGAGAAAGAGATCGGGGCGCTTCTGTTCCGACAGACTGGCGAGGAACCCGACGACGATGGCGTCGCTGGCGATGCCGAGGCGGGCGCGCGCCTCGGTGCGCGTCGGCAACGATGCGAAGGCCGATTCGCGAAAGGCCGTCGGAATCACGGTGATCGTGTTGGCCGGTTCGCCGCGGGCGATCAGGGCCCTCCGTCCTGCTTCGGCGACGACCACGCGGCGATCGGTCATCACCGCCAGCTTCTGACGCGCGATGCGCAACGCAAGGCGACGGGTGTTCAGCGTGAACCGCTCGTGGGGTGGGAAGCGCGGGAGCTGTTCGGTGCGCACCAGCAACCCCACCCCGGCGCGTTTGGCTCCTTCGAGAAACGCGCGGCCGACACCCGGCACGTGCTGGTGCAGGTTCGCCACATCGAACGGGCCCCGTGCGCGCAATTCCTCTTCCCACCACCGCACACGAAGGAACTGATCGAGCGGCGCAGCCATCGGTCCGCGCCGGACGTCGACACCGCATCGCGTCAGGCGTGCCAGCGCGTCGTCGGCGTTGTGCAGGCGGGTGTCGAGATAGACGACCGGATGGACGAGACTCCGGTCGTGGTGCTCGATGAGATCGACGAGGTAGTTGAGCGCACCCCCGCCGTGCGGGAGCGGGGTGCCGTAGGCGACGCGAATCACGCTGGTCGCCGGTATCGCCAGATCACGCCGCCGACATGCCGGTGAACAGTGCTTTCGATGCGGCAGAACAGAACGCTCGGCACGCCCGAAACTTTCGCCAGTTCGCGTCTTCCAGCGATCTGCTCAGGGCTGTGATTCAACGCGACGGTCGCCATTCGAGTGGGGGCAGTGTTTCGAACGACGGCGTGCGGTCGTACCATCGGCGTTGCTGACGACTTCCCGCACCTGAGAGGACACGAGGGAGTATACGACGCCGCGGTGCAGAATCCACTACCGCCGCGGATACAGATCCGCGCCGAACACCACATCCGCCCCGCCCGACGCCGCCTCGAACGCCTGCCTTGCCGCGACAGCCTCCCCCTTCCGCTGTGCCTCCAGGCTCATGACCAGTCCGTACATCGAACGCGGATTGCCGACGTTTTTCGCCAGATCAGCGCGAAACACCCGCTCCGCCGCCGCCGGCTTCCCCGCCGTCAGCAGCGCAATGCCAAGACGCTCC
>JANPFJ010000529.1:0-9975 GCA_031423355.1 Gemmatimonadaceae bacterium
TGCCCTTGCTCGGTGGTTGGCAAGCCTTGGCGCCCCGTTGTGTACTGGCGCGGGACTGTGGGCCCACCTGTCGTGGCAAACGCGGAGCGGTAGTGTCATCAAACAGCCACGGTGAGAGTCAGAGGACCGAACGAAGCCCGCCTAACTACCCATTCACCAACACCACCTTCCCCTTCACCTCCCGCGACGCCATCCGCGCAAATGCCGCCTTCAGCTCCGTCATCGGCATCGTCGCATCGATCACCGGCTTGATCTTCCCCTGCCCATACCACGTCATCAACTCGAGCATCATGTCGGCAGCTGACCGCGGCTCGCGCTTGGTGTATTCGCCCCAGAACACACCCACGATCGACGCACCCTTGAGCAGCGCCAGATTCAGCGGCAGCGCCGGAATCGGACCGGATGCGAAGCCGATCACCAGATGCCGGCCACGCCACGCGATCGACCGGAACGCCGCCTCGGTCTGCTCACCGCCCACCGGATCATAGATCACATCCGGGCCCCTGCCGCCCATCAGTTCCTTGATCGCCTCGCGCAACGGTTGCGACGAGGTATCGATCGTCGCGTCGGCGCCGATCTTCGCGCAGAGTGCACACTTCGCCGCTGACGACGCGGCAGCGATCACCCGCGCACCGGCCGCCTTCGCGATCTGAATCGCCGCCGTCCCGACGCCGCCGGCAGCGCCGAGGACAAGCACCGTTTCACCAGCCACCAGCTTTGCGCGATCGATCAGCGCGTGATGCGACGTGGCATACGTCACGATGAACGCTGCCGCATCCAGCATCGGGAATCCGGGCGGCAGCGGCACGCAGAGCAGCGCGTTCACCACCGCGTGCGTCGCAAACGCCCCGATGCTCGACAGGCACGCCACACCCTGCCCTACCTTGAGATGCCGTACACCCGTGCCGACCGCCACCACCGTGCCGGCGAACTCCGAGCCCGGTACGAATGGCAGCGCAGGCTTCATCTGATACTTGCCCTGCACGATCAGCAGGTCGGGAAAGTTCAGACTCGCGGCGCGGATCTCGACCAGCACTTCGCCGTCACCGGGCACTGGCGTCGGGCGTTCGACCCAGATCAGATCATCCGCACCAGACGCGGTTTCGCACAGCCACTCGTACATGTCGGTCTCCAGCCAGAAGAGAGAACGCGGAACGACTACCGCGTCGCGAAACGCGCCAGCGAGAAGAGGGAGGTATCGAAGCTCACCGGCACACCCATCGCCATCTCGGCCAGGAGCTCGCCCAGCGCGCTCGAGAACTTGAACCCATGGCCTGAACAGGGTGATGCCACGATCACTGCCGGGTGATCGGGATGCACGTCAATCACGAAATGATCATCCGGCACATTGGTATACATACACGCGGCACTCTCGCGCAACGCGCCGTTGGCATCGGGCATGTGCCTCGCAATCACATCACGCATGAACGCCACCTCGGTCTCGGACACCGTGCGCCGAAGGGCGTCGGGATCCGTCGTTTCGCCGAAGTGATGCAGCGCCAGTTTGACTCCGTCCCCGGTATCGGGGAAGCCATACCAGGCCAGACCCGGCTCCAGATCCTGAATGAAGATCGGGAACCGCTCCGGCGTGAACTGCTCGGCGTGCGCCACCGGGTCGAACCAGTACAACACGTTCCGCTGCACGACGAAGGGCAACTCCAACTCCGCGAAGACCTTCCCGGCCCAGGCGCCCACGGTCAGCACGAGCCGGCCGGCCTGATACGTCCCCTGCGTGGTCGTCACCTCGACACCGTCACCGACGGCCCGCCAGGAGAGCATCGCTTCCTCACTGCGAACTTCGGCGCCCTGCCGGCGCGCGAGATCCACGAACGCGGTGATCGCCTTCTCCGGGGCCAGCATGCCGGCGCGCGGCTCGTACACGGCCACGTCGATGTCGCGCACGTGAAAAAGCGGGAACCGCTGCCGCAGGTCATCCGCCGAGAGCATCTCGTGCGCCAGGCCGTGCAGCTCGGCACTCAATCGCGCGCCGGTGACGACCTCACTGTCGGGCGCCCCGATCATCAGACCGCCCGTCTGATGAAACACCGTGACGCCACTCTCGGCCTCGAGCTCTGCCCAGAGCGTGTACGCATGCTGCACCAGCGGCACGTAGCGCGGATCCTCGAAGTACGCCTCACGAATGATCCGCGACTTGCCATGCGAGGAGCCACGCGCATGTGCTGGCGTGAATTGTTCGAGTCCGAGCACGCGCAGTCCGCGTCGCGACAGCTGGTGCAGCGTGGCGCTGCCCATCGCGCCCAGTCCGACCACAATGACATCGTAGGTGTTGGCCATGATCTGCCAACGATGCGGCAACACTCACGCGCCGTCAACGCATGGCGCACAGGCCGCAGTGGGCTACGGTGTCGCGGTGGCGGTGATCGTCACCGGCTCGATGGTCGATGCGCGCACCAGTGCCGTGTTGGTACCGGGCAGCGGCCCCATCGTCCACCTGACCGTGGCCTCGCCGGATGCGTTCGTCAGAATGCTCTGTGGCGCAATCGCGCCGCCGCCCGACGTGATCTGGAACGTGACGTTGATGCTATCCATCGGCGTGTTGTTCGCGCCGAGCACCCGCACCACGACGCTGTTCAACAGCGCCACCGAGACCCGTGCGCTCTGGTTGTTGCCTTGCGCGATCACGACATCACTCGGCAGGATGCCGCTCGCCGTCACGCGAAGGGGTTCGACACCGGGAATCGTGGCCAGCAACGCATGCGCCGCCTCGGGGCCGAGTGTCCACTTGACCCTCGCCTCGCCATTGGCATCGGTCCTGATGGACGCCGAGTCCACGGCACCGCCACCTTGCACGATCACGATCGTGATCGCGGCGCCCTTCACGCCTGTCCCCGAGGCGCTCAACGCGCGGAACACCAGTGGCGAGCGTAGCAGGCGACCCGCCTGGCGCGCCTGCACGTTCCCTGAGACGATCGTCAACGTTTCGACGGTCTCGGGTTCGACCGTCTTCTTGCAACCGGCAAGGACGAACAGCAGGAGGGCGGCAGCGCCCGCGGCGGTGCGCGCCCAGGCTGAAATGCGAGTCATGGCAGTCACGGCATGGAATGGAGGGTTCACCCTCTATTCTCGGACGCCAGCCCGGAAAAACTGAGCCGGATGTTTGCCGCGCCGTGCCCTGACTTACGCCGCGAGCCCTTTCCAGAGCAGCGCGGCCAGGCTCCCGCCAAGGATCGGGCCCACCACCGGGATCCAGCTGTAGCCCCAGTCGCTCCCACCCTTGTTCGCGATCGGCAGAATGGCGTGTGCGATCCGCGGGCCGAGGTCGCGGGCGGGGTTGATCGCGTACCCGGTGGGTCCACCAAGGCTGAGGCCGATACCCCAGACCAGTGCGCCGACCATCATCGGTCCGAGATTCGTGGCAGGCGAGCCACCGGCCACGCCGGTGCTGCCGATGGCGTTCGCGACGAACACCAGTACTGCCGTGCCGATGACTTCACTGATCACGTTCGGAACGGTCTTCCGGATTGCCGGTGTGTTGCAGAAGCAGGAGCGGATCGCGTCCACGTCCCGCGTCACGCCCCAGTGATTGAAATAGTGCAGCCAGACCAGCGTCGCTCCCACGATCGCCCCCGCCATCTGCGCCGCGATGTGCGCCAGCGCGTCCGGCACCGTGCGCGTCCCGAGCAGGACGTTGGCGATTGTCCCTGCGGGGTTCAGTTCACCCGGGGCGCCGAGCCCGACGGCAACCAGCACACCCGCCAGCACGGCAAGGCCCCACCCCGCAGTGATCACGATCCATCCGGCATCCTTCGACTTCGACTGTTCGAGCAGCACACCAGCCACGACGCCGTTGCCGAGCAGAATGAGGACGGCGGTGCCGACGAACTCGCCAAGCGCGGTGGGTGGCATGTCATGGTGTGTGGAAGGGTTCCGAACTGCGCGTGACGCGAGCAGACGCAGGGTGGCGGCCAGAACTGCCCAGCGACCGACAAACCTATGCGGTGGTCCGTCCGACGCGCGCCGACCCATCCGAAGTGCAATTCCGCATGTCCGGGCGCGCCGAACGCCCGGGCCCGCTCGTGCGTAAGCTGGCCAGTCTCGACAACCGCGGCAGGTCGCCGTTCTTCCCACGTCGCGCCGGTTGCCACCGGTCCGATACGCTCGCACCTTGCCCACCATGCGAACCCGACTGGCTGCTCTGGCGCTCTCCACTCTCTGCCTCGGACCGGCGGCGTGCACGCCGGCGCCCGCAAAGCCCACCTTCGCGCAGTTCGTCGATCAGTATCTGGACGACTTCGCATCGCGGCACCCGTCCATTGCCGGCGGCAACGGTCTGCACCAGCACGACGACGGGCTCGACGATTTCAGCCAGGACGCCATCCTGACCGAAATCGCGATGCTCAAGCGGGATCGTAACCGGCTGCGGGCCTTCTCCCCCGACAAGCTCACCCCCGACGAACGCGTCGACCAGAAGATTCTCGACGGCGTCATCGATGGCTGGCTCCTGGAGCAGGAGACGCTGCAGAACTGGAAGCGGAATCCGATGCTCTACGCCTCGGCGCTTTCCGACGGTGTGCACAACCTGATGACGATGGAGAACGCGCCGGCGCCGGTCCGGATGCGACGCGTGATCTCCAAACTCTCGAGTGTGTCGAAACTCCTTGACGCGGCCTGGACGAACATCGACAATCCACCACGCCTGTTCGCCGAGCGCGGCCTCGGCATGATGCGCGGCGCAGCAGCTATGCTGGGCGACGATCTGCCGCTCGCCTTCGCCAGTGAAAAGGGCACGCCGCTGATGGACTCGCTGATGCGCGCTGCAGCCGCGGCCCAGCCACTCATCACGGCCTACGCCGACCATCTCGAGAAGGACGTGCTGCCAAAGGCGACCGGCGAATTCCGGATCGGCGCCGAGGCGGTCGCGCGGCGCTATCGGGGCGAAGAGCTGATCGACGTTCCCCTGCCCGATCTGATTGCGATTGGCGAACGCGAGCTGGCGATCTATCAGACGCAGTTCCGCGCGGCAGCACAGCGGCTGGCGCCCGGTCGCGATGCGCAGGAAGTGTGGCGCGAAATCCGGAAGAATCACCCGAAGCGCGGCGACGTCGTCGCGGCGACGCAGCAGCTGGTGGACTCGCTGACCGCATTCGTGATCGAGAAGGGGCTGGCGGTCGTGCCTGATGGGGAGCGCGTCGTGGTGGCACCGGCACAGCCATTCGATCTCGGATTCGCGTCGATGCATGCGTCGCCGCCGCTCGAGAATCCGCCGGTGAAGAGCTTCTACTACATCACCGATGCGCGCGCCGACATGCCAGCGGCGGAGCAGGAAGCGTGGCTGGAGCGATACAACTATGCCTCGCTCATCAACACGTCGGTGCACGAAGCGATGCCCGGCCACTGGCTGCATTCCACCTACATGCGGAAGACGCCGGGCAAGGTGCGTCGCATCTGGATCGGGCTGAATCCCTTTCCGCAGCCGTCGTCCGGGCAGGATGGCTGGGCGCACTACAGCGAACAGCTGATGATCGAGGAGAAGTTCGGCGGCGGAGACCCGCGCATCGAGATGGCGCAGTTGAGCGACGCGCTGACGCGTGTCTGCCGCCTGCTGTCCGGCATCCGGGTCCATTCCGGTGAGTGGACACTCGAGCAGGCGCAAGCGTGCTTCGAGGAGCGGGCATACGTGCCAACGTCAGCGGCGAAACGCGAAGCACAGCGTGCCACCTACGATCCGACGTACGGCGGCTACTTTCTGGGGAAGCGTGGACTTCTCACACTCCGCCGCGACGTCGCAGCACAACTCGGTACGCAGTTCAACCTTCGGGCCTTTCACGAGCGCTTCATGACCAACGGTATCGCCCCCATCTGGGCCCATCGCCAGCTGTTCCTGCCGGGTGACACTGCGCGGGTCATTCAGTAATGGCGCGCATCGACAAGGTTCGCGTTGGTGTCCTGGGCGCGGGTGCCTGGGCGAAGTTCGCGCACATTCCGGGATACAAGCGCGATCCGCGGTGTGAACTGGTGGCCATCGCCGATCCGCTGATCGACCGGGCGCAGGAGTTCGCGACTGAGTTCGGAATTCCCTCGGTGTACGGCTCGCATGAGGAACTGATCGCGCGCGAGGATATTCACCTGATCGATGTGTGCACACCCAGTGCGACGCACTTCGACCTGAGCTGGGCGGCACTCGAAGCGGGCAAACATGTGCTCTGCGAGAAGCCCGTCGCATACGACTACACCGAGACGCTGCGCGCCGCGGCGTTCGCCAAGTCGAAGGGGCTGAAGACAAAGCTCGGTTTTACGTTCCGCTACAGCCCGGCGATGCGGTACATGAAGGAACTCATTGATGAAGGATTCGTCGGCACGCCATTCATCTTCAACGGCTTCGAACAGAACTCGCAGTGGCTCGATCCACAGAACCCGCTGCGACAGGTGGATGTGGATGCCGACCAGTCGGTGATCCAGGTCTCGTCGCTGGAGGGCTACGGCGCGCCGATCATGGATATCGGGCATCTGTTCATGGGCAGTCGGTTCGAGCAGGTCGTCGGCACGATGAAGAACTTCATCCCCGAGCGCATGGTGCGGCAGACCGGCACGATGATGCGGATGAACATCGACGACGGTGACATCTTCATCGGGGAGTTCGCCAGCGGTGCGATCGGGTCGATCCAGACCAGTTTCGTGACGGTGGGTAACTACCCGGGGATCGAGGCGCGCGTGTACGGCAGCAAGGGTGCCCTGATCTGTCGCCTGGTCGAGGAAAACGGCATCTGCGAGACGTTGAAAGCGGCCACCGGCGATCAGGTGGAGTTCCGCGAGCTCGAGATTCCGGAACGTTTCTATCCGCCGGGCGGCAACCGGGAGGAGTCGTGGCGGTCGCTGTTCTACGCCAATCTGGTGAGTTCATTCATCTCCGAGATTCTGAGTGATGGCCCGGAGAACGAAGGCAGCTTCGTTGACGGCGCGCACGTGCAGGAGCTGATCAACGCGGTCGAGCTGTCGTTCCGTCAGCGACGCTGGGTCGCGATACCGCTGGCGCCAGGAGCGGTCTCCTGAGCCAGGCACTGGAGCAGTATTTCGCGCAGTACTATGCGCAGCATCCGGTGAATGCGACGTTCACCGGTGTGCATGCACTCGACGACCGGCTGCCGGATTGGTCGGCCGAGGCGCGCGCGCATGGGGCAGCGGAAATGCGACGAGTCCGTGCGGCCCTCGAGCCGGCGACACCGCCCTCTGGTGATGTACTGCGTCGGCACGCGCCCACGCTCGATGCAACCCTCGCGACCGCGAACCTCGATGTTCGCCTGGCGGAGTACGAGAGCGGATTCTTTCACGCGCGGAATCCGGCACTCTGGACGGGCGAGGCGATTTTCGGTGTCGTGAGCCTGATGATCCGCGATTTCGCGCCAGTTACGGATCGCGCGCGTTCTATGGTGGCGCGTCTCAACGCCATCCCCAGGTTCCTGGCGGCAATGCCGGAGGCGATCACGGCGCCAGTACCAACGCAGTGGATCGGTCGTGCCGCGCGCGAGTGCGCTGCGGCTGACGGGTTGTTCGATCGCGGGCTGCAGCAGTGGATGGAATTGCACCAGCTTGATGCCGAGACCGTCGTCGTCGTGCACGAAGCGGCGGAGCGGGCACGCGCCGCGTTTGTCGTGGCGGCGGCGTCCCTCGCCGCATTGCCATCCTCGGATCGGGGGTACGCCGCTGGTGACGCGCTGTTCACCACGCTCCTCACTCGCGGACACTTCTGCCTTGAGACGCCGGCGGAACTGCTGGAGCAGGCACTGGCGGAGCTGCCGATCGAGCAGGCGCGCCTGACGGAGATGGCTTCAGCCACGGCTGGCTCGTGGGAAGCGGCGCAGGCCGCCCTTGTGGCCGATCACCCATCCGCCGCGGAGTACTACGCAACGTTCGAGCGGCGCTGGAACGACTGCCGCCGCATTGCGCGCGCGGCCGATGCGGTGACCTGGGAGCCGTGGCCGATCCGCTATGTGCCGATTCCGGAGTGGGCGCGTGAATGGGCTCCCCAGTTGTACTGGCTCTTCTATCGCTCCCCCGCACCGTTCGACCCGTACGTGAGCTATGACTACGTGGTGGCGCCGATCGATGCCTCGATGCCGGCCGAGGAGCAGGAGAAGCGACTTCAGGCCTGGAACCACAGCACGATCACGCTCAATCATGTCGTGCACCATGGTGCCGTGGGGCACCACGTCCAGAACTGGCACGCCCGGCACAAATCCACCTCTCGCATCGGCCGGGTCGCGGCGACCGATTGCGCCAGTCGCATCGGCATGTTCCTCGGCGGATCGATGGCCGAAGGGTGGGCCTGCTACGCAACGCAGCTGATGGAAGAGCTGGGGATGCTGACGCCACTGGAGCAGGTGTCGGAGCAGCACACGCGCGTCCGCATGCTGGCGCGGGCGATCGTCGACATCCGGCTGCACCTCGGTCACTTCACCTTCGCTGACGCGGTGCAGTACTATCAGGAGGTCGTCGGCATGCCGATCGAGGTGGCGACGGCGGAAACGACGAAGAACTCGATGTTTCCGTGTACCGCGATCATGTACTGGCTCGGGACGAGTCGCATTCTGAGACTCCGCGAGCAGATCAAGGCGGCACGCGGCGACAGCTTCTCGCTGCGCACGTTCCACGATGCGCTTTTGTCCCGCGGCGCAATTCCGGTCCCGCTGGTTGCCACCCTGATGACGGAGACGGCTGCGTGAAGCGGTTGCTGATCGGTTCTCTTCCGCTGGCACTCGCTCTGACCGCGTGCGGTGGCGGTGGCAGTGACACCGCGCGGGCGCCGAAAGCGGCCGGCGATCTGCTCACGATCGGCTACGATCGTGAACCTGACACCATGAATCGCTATGCGACACACATTCTCGAAGACATCGAGTCGTGTGTGGTTGAAGGCCTGGTCGTGAACGACGAAAAGATGAACATCATCCCGGTACTGGCGCTCGAGGTGCCGACCATCGCGAATGGTGGCGTGACGCTCCAGCCCGATGGCGGCATGGACGTCACCTGGAAACTCAGGCCAGGAGTGAAGTGGCACGATGGCGTGCCGCACACCTCGGCCGATGTGAAGTTCACTGTGGACGCCATCAACAAGGGCGACTGGAAGCCGGAGAGCGTCGATGGCTTCGACCGGATTGCGTCGGTGGATACGCCCGACTCGCTGACGGCCGTGGTGCACTACCGTGAAGTGTATGCACCGTACCGCCTGCAGTTCGTTCGCGGGACGCTGCCGAAACACATCCTCGACGGCAAGAGCATCGACGCGGCCACCGACTACAACCGCAAGCCGCTCGGGACCGGGCCGTACCGTGTGGTCGAATGGAAGACCGGCGAATACATCCTGCTGGAAGGGGTCCCCAACTACTGGCGCGGCGCGGAGTTCCCGAAGATCAAGCGTCTCCTGTTCAAGTTCCTGCCGAATACCACGACGAGAATCAACCAGCTCAAGTCGGGTGAGGTGCAGCTGGTGGCACTGGTGCCATGGGACAAGGTGCGTGAACTCCGCGGCTTGCCCGACGTCCGGCTGAATCAGGTGGTGGGCAATGGGTATGAGCATGTGACGCTCAACCAGAAGCGCTTCACGCCATTCGCCGATGTCGTGGTGCGCCGCGCGATGGCCCACGCCATCGATCGCGATCTGATCGTGAACACGCTGCTCGACAGTCTGGTGACCGTCGTGAACGGTCCGATCCAGCCACTGTCGAGCGCCTACGAGAAAAACGTCACCACCTATCCGTACGATCCGGCGCGCGCACGCGTCCTGCTCGACTCCGCTGGCTGGATCACCGGCGCGGATGGGATTCGCGTGAAGGCAGGCAAGCGTCTCGCGTTCACGCTGATCACACAATCGGGATTCGCGATCCGCGAGAATGTCTCGCAGACGCTCCAGAAGCAATTCCGCGACGTCGGGATTGATGCCAGCGTCCGCCTCATCGACGGCACCTCGATCAGCAGCGTCTGGTTCAAGGGTGATTTCGATGCGATGCTGCACTGGTGGCA